>JAXJWR010000160.1:0-9109 GCA_036307905.1 Acutalibacteraceae bacterium | reverse complement strand
GTTACCGCCGTTTACGTGATACCATACACCGCCGAAGTTTACGAGGGTGTTTTCACGGCTCATTTTACCGCCCTTTACAAACCACATTTTTCCATTATAGGAAACAAGAGTTGTTGCAGTAAATTCTACCTTGCCGCCCTTTACGTAGTACCAAGTTCCATTGTACTGTACCAGAGTGGTATCGCTTGTGGCGGTGCCGCCGTTTACGTGATACCATACATTGCCCACATTAACAAGGGTGTTGTCGGTGCAGACTACGCCTGCCTTTACGTACCACTGCTGACCCTCAAAGGTAACGAGGGTGGTGGCGGTGAAGTCAACCTTACCGTCCTTTACATAGTATACAGCATCTTCAAAGGTAATAAGGGTAGTTTCATTTGTAACTGTACCGCCGTTTACGTGGTACCATACATTGCCCACCTTAACAAGGGTGTTGTCGGTGCAGAGGATACCCTCTTTCACATACCACTGCTTATCGCCAATGGTAACAATACCGGTTGCTGTAAGGTCTACCTTACCCTTATTTACATAATAGGTAGTACCTTCAAGCTCAACCATAGCAGTACTGTTTAAATCTACCTTACCGTTTTGTACGTAATAGGTAGCTCCGTTATATTCTACCAGGTCGGTAGCAGTAAAGTCTACCGTGCCTTCGACTACGTAGTACATACTGCCGTTATAAGCAACCAGGGTGGTATCCTGTACGGGGTTACCGCCGTTTACGTGATACCATACACCGCCGAAGTATACAAGGGTGTTATCGCGGCAGAGCTTACCTTCCTTAACAAACCACATTTTTCCACTATAGTAAACAAGGGTTGTTGCGGTGAAATCTACCACGCCGTCCTCTACATAGTACCAGGTTCCGTTATACTGAACAAGGGTGGTATCGATAACCTTTTCGCGGTCTATAACGTGATACCATACTCCGTTTTCCTTAACCAGGGTGTTTCCGCCGGGATATACTACAGTGCCGCAGTTGTTGCAGGTAGTATCGCTATCGTCCGAGAATTCGTGACCCGAAACCTCTCTGGTATAGTCACAGCCCTGGGTATTGCAGTCACCGTCACAGTCGTTGGTGAAGGAATGGTCAAGCAGAGGCAGGGGTAGGTCGCTACCGCTTATTACCTCGTCGCAGATGTTACAGATTGTATACTTGCCGTGACCGTTAGAATAGCAGGTGGAAGGCTCTGCTTCGACTACGGTTGTGTTTTCGTGGAGGCAAACTGCATCGGGATCCCATTTAATATTGGTCCAGTTATAATGCCAGGTTGCATTGAGGAGATATTCGTTGCCCTCGGGGTCGATTTCCATATTGTTGCGGTCTTCCTCAGAGCCTTCGTAATAAACGTCGGTGAGGTTTACGCATCCGCTGAAGGAATCGTAATCGATGAACTCAACGCTGAGAGGAAGCTCCACAGAGGTGAGCTTATCGCAGTCCATAAATGCACCGTAAATAATAGCGGTAACGCCGGAGGGGATGAATACCTCTGTTATATCGGTATTTTCGAATCCGTATCCGGGAATTTCGATAATCGAATTACCCAAATCCAGGTTTTTGATAGGACAGTTTGCAAAAGCTCTATAGCCAATGAATTCGATGTTGTCGCCAAGCTTAACGTAAACCAGATTGTCGCAATCGCAGAAAGCACTGCCGCCTATATAAGATAGGCTTTCGGGAAGTGTTACCGACGTAAGCTTGTCGCAATTCATAAATGCAGCGAAGTAAATAATGTCAAGACCTTCGGTAAAGGTAACGCTCTCCAGGGCCGAGCTCATAAAGGCACCCTCGCCGATATATTCGATGTTTTCGGGAATGGTGATGCTCTTAAGTCCCGAACCCTCAAAGGTGTAATCATCAATTATCCAAAGGCCGCTTCCGATTGTAGCCGACGTAAGGTTTTTACAGCCATAGAAGGCGCCGGCGCCCAGATATTCAAGACTGTCGGGCATAACTATCGAGGTTACGGGGGTGTTTGCAAAAGCATATGAATATATTTCTACAATGCCGTTACTCAGGTCGACGGAGGTTATTTTGCTGCCTGCAAAGGCGGCGCTGTCAATAATCTCTACCGAATCGGGCACCTTAAGGGAGGTAAGTCCCGAATTGTTAAAGGCAGACCAGCCAATGTACTCGAGACCCTCGGGAAGGTCGACGTCGGTAAGGGCAGAGGTTCTATAGAATGCCCAGTCGCCGATGGAAACAAGTCCTTCGGGGAGTTCAACGCTCTCAAGGCTTACGCAGGAATAGAATGCACAATACACGATATCGGTTATCTGTGAAGAGAACTTAACCTCGGTAAGCTGTGCACAGCCTCTGAATGCACCGTCGGCAATTTCGGTTACCGTGTCGGGCATATCGTAGCTGCCTGCCTTGGATTTCGAGCAGAAAACAATCTTGGTTTTATCCTTATTATAGGTAACTCCGTCAACGGTTACAAAGTTAGGATGATTGTCGGGGAAAACGATCTCGATGGCGCTGTATTCGGGGAGCAGAAGCACGTCTATTTCGGTTATTGTATTGGGAACCACATATGCGCCCTCTCTACCCCTGGGGACAGCAACAATGGCGGTTACGTCCTTATTATAAAGAACTCCGTCCTGTGTGGTGAAATACTTGTTGTTCTCCGAAACCGTAATGCTGCGCAGAGAATAACAGTATGCGAACATATAGCTTCTGAGATTCTGTATTCCGTCTCCGAAGGTTACGGTTTCAAGATTTTCGAAGCTCTCTAACATATAGTCGCCGATAGTGCGAACAGAGTCGGGGAAGATAAGATTCTTAACCGAGCTGCTGCCGCCCAGCTCTACCACACCGATTACCGGTTTACCGTCGATTTCGGCGGGAATCTCCAGAGTTTCGCTTTCCAGGAAGGAATATGTAATGATAATTCCGTCACTGCCTTCGACATATTCGAAACTGTCGTTAGAAACGGTTTGAGCAATAATTATATTATAGGTAAAGGTATAGCCCAAAATTCTACCCGTTACCTCGTAGGTGTTGCCGGCCGTCCACTGATTGTCGTAGTCCTGCTCGGGGAAATCATAGTTTATGTAGTAATATTCTCCCTCGAACTCGATTTCGTTTCCATAGAAAACCTCGCCGTTAGTAAGGGTGACGGTAACGTTTGAAGGGTTTTCGCGCCAGTAACAGAAATACGAAGGCGTTGTCACATACTCCTCAGTTTCTTCGTCCCAGTATTCATCACAGGACCAATCACCGCATGTGTTTTCCTGAATAACCTGGTCCTCTACCTCTACCGATACTATGGGGGTCTCGATCAAATTCACATCATACGTGAAGCGATAGCCTCCGATTGAGGCCTCAACGGTATAGGTGTTGCCCGCTGTCCACTGATTCTCGTAGCTCTGGTCGGTACCATACATTGTGAGGTCATACCGTACACCGTTGTGCTCAAAGCTATCGTGGTCGTAGGTCTCGCCTGTTTTAAAGGTTACAACAATACTTCTTGGCCAGGGAGTATGGTAGTAGAAATACTCGGGAGAATAATCATAATCCTGGGTTTCATTATTCCATATCTGGTCGTTTGTGTATACACCGTTTGTGCCCTCTAAAAGGGTGATGGGCTGTACAACTACCGATGCTATGGGACACTCAAGAATTTCTATCTCATAGGTAAACTCGAAGCCCGCAATGACGCCCGTTACAGTATAGGTGTTTCCTGCCGTCCAGCGATGCTCGTAGTCCTGATTCGAAAAAACATTGTCGATCGTGAATTCTTGGCCGTTATATTCAAACCAATTGTTATAGATAACGTCACCGTTATTAAGGGTGATTACGATATTATTCGAATTGGGCCAGGGAGTATAGTAGTAGAAATACTCGGGGGTTGTTACCTGGGTTTCCAGCTCGTTGTCCCAATAGGTATCATTGGTATAGTAACCGTCGGTATTCTCTGTGATTTGGAACTTATTTACACTTACCGACGCAATGGGGCTGGCCATAATTTCTACATCATAGGTAAAATCGAATCCCAGAACAGAGGCCTTTACCGTGTAGGTGTTTCCGCCTGTCCACTGGTTTTCGTAGCTTTGATTGGCCGGGTCGTACTCAATACAATAATAATTATCGTTCCAGACGAACTCGTCATCGCAAACCTCGCTGCCGTCGATAAAGCTGATAACTACTTCATCCGAGTTAAGTCGGTAATTGTATTTAAAATACTCGGGAGAATAGTCATAGGACTGGGTCTCTTCATTCCAGATTTCATCGCAGCCAAGTTCACCGTTACTGTTTGCAAAAAAGGATTTATTGGGTGCGGTAATGCTTACAATGGGAGTTTTAACAACCTCTGCGTTATAGGTGAACTCGTAGCTTCCGATGTTGGCATTTATAACATAGGTGTTGCCCACAGCCCACTGATTTTCATAGCTTTGATGCGGGGCAGAAGCGGTAAAGGTATACTCCCGTCCCATATATTCAAATCTGTCGCCCTCTATAACCGTGCCACCATCTAAGGAAATAACCACCTTATCGCTTGAAGGGTAAGGAGTGTAATAATAGAAATATTCGGGAGAATACTCGTCCTCCTGGGTCTCCTCGTTCCAGATTGTATCCTGATGCATATATCCGTCTATATCCTCGATAACGTAGACGGTATCAATCTCTACCGATACCACGGGGTTGGGAACAATGGTTACGGTAAAGCTGGCGGATATATTAAGATCGGCTATGGTTACGTTGACAACATGGTCTCCGATACCCCAAGGGGTCTCATAGCTTTGACCGTCTTCTGCTTCAAAGTAATAGGAGCCTAGGTCGTCGCACGCATAATTATCCATTCTTTCCTCGGTAGTACCGTCGGAATAGGTGACGGTGTACGAATAGGGCACGTTGTATCTCTTCCAGAACACTTCCTCTTCCTCGTCCTGGTCGTTCAAGATAACCGCGGAAGCATCATATGCTCCGTAACCCTCGATAATCGTAAGGTCGTGGAACACGACGGACTCTACCGTTAGGGGGTTAATCTTTTCTACATAAACGTCGAAAGAGTCCTCGGTGTTATAACTTCTAAGCTGGGCAACGTAGGTTTTTCCAACCTCTAATTCTGCCTTTAAGAAGAAGTTGTATCCTTCTTCGTCATCGCCTTCAGCAATTAGTACATCACCGTCGAACAGACAAATTGCAGGGTCGCCGACAGACTCGGACCGGAAGGCATACCAACCCGACTCCTCGGGAGTGAAGCTGTAATACTTTTCCTGTCCTTCTTCGGTGATAACCACGTTTGTGGGGGCAGACGTAGAGAGAACGCCGTCCACTTCGGTGGCCGCAAAAGCGGACATAGCGCCCATAGGCAGAACCGTAAAGAGCATTACGGCAGCCAGCAGTATGGCCAGTCCTTTTTGCATAATTTTCATCCTGAACACCTCTTTTAAAAAGTTTTTATATACTAATGTGCGTCGCAAAGCTCAGGTTTCTTTCCTTGCACATAATAGCCAATTTGCATTCTGCTGCAGGTGGGGGAAAACAGCTTTCCGCTAATACTGCAGTAAACACCCTTTCGGATGTTTTTGGGTTTAGAAAATTCCGCTGTGGTGGGCTGTGGCATATTTTTCATTATTTGGCTGAAAAGCTCGGCCGCTTCGTTTCCTGTATTTTCCAGGGCGCCGTGCCACACCGAACAACTATATTCAGGGGTTACCCCCACAAACCAGTTGCCCACGTTTTCGGTTCCCGTACCCGTTTTTCCGATAACCTCCGTACCCTCCACCTTGGCCGCCTGGCCTGTGCCTCCGGGAGAGGTAACGTAGGAAAGAAGGCGGTTCATAATATATGCCGTTTCTTCACTTATTACCTGTTTTTCCTCGGGGGTGTGAAGATATACATCCTTACCGTCCTTATCGGTTATTTTCAGAACGGTATAGGGCTTAATATATTTTCCGCCTCGGCTGAAAATCTGATAGCAGCCTGCCAGCTCGGCCGTGGTTACTCCCGAATAAAGATAACCCAAGGCCACGTTTCCGATAATCTCTTCTTCCCCTTCAAGGGCCAGCTTGTTCTGCTCGAAAAGGATGTCGGTATCAAAGGAATTTTTTAAAAACTCTAAAGATTTTTTAACCCCAAGACTTTTAAGACAGAAAACGGCGGTTGTGTTAAGAGACTGCCTTATGCACTCAATAAGGGTGGTTTTTGCGTAGGTGTAGCCACCTGTTGGGTTGGTAGGCCAATCTTTTTTATTTCCCTTCTCTGCGGTAATTTGCTTATAGGGCTTATCGACAAAATGGGTTGACCAGTCGATTACTCCCTCCTCCATAGCGGGGGCGTAAACGCTTAGCGGCTTTATGGCCGAATAGGGAGCCTGCTTTTTGATGGCACAAAGGGTTTCGCCGGTGCTGTATAGCGCCGCTACTCTGCCGTCCTGTGCCACTATGGCAGAGCCAACGCTTGGTATGGCGCAGCTTTGATACATTTTATTTATGGCCTCAAAGGCGGTATGGTCGAAGGCGGTATGTATGGTGTAGCCCTGTATAAACAGCTCCTTTTCGGCCTCGTCGAAGGTGCAGTTAAGCTTTTGCGAAAGGGCCTGAGCCGCTTCGCTTATGGCCGCCTTAACGTAGCTTTTATATTTTACGTTTTCAAGCTGATTGTCGGGGATTTCGTTTTTGGTAACGGCCGCAAGGGTATTTCCCTCGGCATCCAGTAGGGTGACCGCCTGCCTTGATGCCGAGCAGCCCGATATGGGAAGGGCCAGACAAATTGCAAGAAAAACCGATAACAGTCTTTTCATATCAGTTTTCCTCCCTTAACGCTTTAATTTGCTCGGCAATGTCGGTGGGGAAATACAAGGTGGGTTGTGGGTCGATTTTAGAGCCCAGCGTACTTACCCTTTCCCGCTGTGCCGCAAGAAGGTTGTCCAGCGCCAGCAGTTCATCCTTGCAGATTTGTGCGCTTTTACTGTCCCCTGCCTGTGTATACAGCTTTATACCGTTTATAAGCATGGTTGCGTATTCTTTATATTCGCCTGCGGCAAAGGGGGCCGCCTCAATGGTTTTGGTTTTATAGGTTATCACCTTGGCAAAGTCGCCTTTTGTATAGGCATACCGTCCCACGACGCTATAGGCTACCGAAACGTATTTATTTCTTTTTATTATCTTCTCGCCCAGCTCGGCCGCCTCAAGAGGGGTTGCGGCCTCCTTTATAAGGGCGGTTTCGCTTATGGTGTTTGCGGGGTAGAGCTTGGCGGCCAGGGTATGCACCTCAAAACGGGTTAAAAGCTGTACCGTTCCGAAATATAGTCCAATGCAGGAAAGCACTACCGCCAGAGATACCGCGGCAGACTTTTTCTTGATTTCAACGGTTTTTTGCTCCTTTGTCTGTAAAAAGAGCATAAGCATCATAAATACTGCCACGTACATAAGGTCGAAGTCAAAGAGGGTGTGAGCCACAAAGGTTATAAGTATGATTTTGTTTCGCAGCGCAACTGCGGGGTTTAAAACCGTTTTTACTATGGCGATAATCAGCAGTATGCAGGGAATCCAGCCCACGTCAAGGGCGATTTGGAGCAGGTCGTTATGTATGAACATAACCGAGTATATTCCCGTTTGCACGCTGCGCTGGAGGAAATAGTAACCCATATAGCCTATACCGAAGGGGTGGGAAAGCAGGGTGGGAAGTATGTCCTGCGCATAAAGCAGACGTCCCACAAAGGTGCTTTCCAGCACCGAGATGTTAAGATAACGGGAGATTACGCCGAAGCTGTCGGTTATAAGGCAATAAAGTAAAACCAGCACCACCGCTCCACCCAGAGTGGCAAGAACGGTTATACGAAGTTTTTTGTTTTTTACGGTAAAAATTGCCACAAGGTTTGAAATCAGGGCAAGCACAAATACCGTTCGGCTTCCGGTATAAAGAATTCCGAAAAGAAGCACCAAAATACAAAGGTAATCTATAATCTCGGGTTTTTCCTTGGTTATGAGCCAAAGCTCACAAACCAGAAGAATTATTGCGAAGGTGTTGGGATACTGAACAAAGCCGCTAAGTCGACCCGATACCGAAAAGTAGGACGAAAGGGCAGGTATGTACATAAGCGCCAGGGAAAGTATGGTCATAACAGCGACGACGTAGGGCAAGTTTTCCTTAACCTTTTCTTTGCCGCCCTCCTCTTGCATAAGGACCAGGGAGTAAAGGGGCAAAGGCAGAAATTTGAAAAATCCGAAAATCGCTTCGCCGCCGTCTATGGCCCAAAGAGGTGTTACGGCATAGGCTACGGTCATAACGAGAACGGCCGCAAAGCAAAAATCCCATTTAAGGCAGAGCCTTCCCTTTTTTATAATACGAACGCAAAGCCACGCAAGCAGCGCTACAGAAAGAAGGCAGGACAAATAGACGTGGAAAACTCCCACCGCCAAGAGAGATATATACATTATCAGCTCCGCAAAGGAGACCTTTTTTATTCTGTCTGCCGCTTTCATATCATTCTCCGTCTTTATCAGGTATGCAAAAAGGTAATACTACCCCATATTTACATTTATACATAATATAGTATACAACGTATGGAACACCCTGTCAAGCGAAGCGGGGTGTAAAAAGGTGTAGAAAATAAGGATTTTTTGCAGATTTTCAGCCATACTGCGCCCTTGATTTATTGACAAAAGCTTTGTAAGGTTTTATAATGTTTATAGCACACCATTACATTTTTTCGGAGGTTTTTTATGGGCATTATTTATATTCTTGCGGCTGTTTTAGCCATCGCAGCAACCGTTCTTGCTTTTATATTCATCACACCCGACAAAAAAAGAAGCCGTCTTAACGGTTTTGGTAAGTTTTTGCACGATCTTTTAAACTTCAAATTCCTTATCGTTGACAAAATTCTGCAGGCTATGTATATTCTCGCAACCGCATACACCATCCTTGCAGGCTTCTTTATGCTTTTCTACGTACAGGAAGGTTATAGCGGCATTTATTACAGCTCTCCCGGCAGATGGTACGGCGGCTACGGCCTCCTTCTTATGATTGTCGGCCCCATTGCTGTTCGTCTTGTTTACGAGCTTCTTATCATGGCCGTTCTTCTTGTTAAAAACGTTATTCAGATAAACAACAAGCTTAAGGGCGAAACCGAGGCTGCTCCCGAGGCTCCTGTTGCTCCCG
>JAXJWR010000159.1:0-4453 GCA_036307905.1 Acutalibacteraceae bacterium | reverse complement strand
GCTCTGTGGCCATGGTCGATGACGGATTCTTCGATATGTTTCCGGTCAGAATCATTGCCGGGCGAAATGAACTCACAGCTGATAGTTGGCGTTGGTTTCGTAAAGGAGACCCTCGTCGAAGGCGACGCCCCACTCCTCAAGATAGGCGTAAAGGTTGGGCATTTCGGGGGAGGAGGGAGAGGCGAGATACATAATGCCCTTTCCGCGAAGGCCGCCGTTATACAGCCATTCGTCGATGATGTCAAGCTCGTCGGAGGCAAAGTCCTCGGTGGGCTCGGAAATGATGAGCATATCAATATCCTTGTCGATGCTGTTTATAACACCCTCGCTGAAAATATCAACGCTGAAGTTGTTTTGTTCAAGATAGGCGATATATTCGGCAATATTGCCCTTTTCGCAGTGATGCTCCAACACAAGAACCTTCTGGGTTTCGTTGGAGGTAACCTTGTAAATGGCGCTGGTAAGAGCGGTTTCGATGTTATTACCCGAAACTATATAGCTGGTGTAGCCGAAGGCGGCATAGGAGTCGTCCTCGGTGAGGTAATAAATATCCTCGAACTCTAAAATTTCGTTTCTGGTGTATTTTTCACCGCCAAATACCTTCTCGCACTCTACAAGAATATCGCCGTGGCTGATGCCGGTGTAATATTTGGTGTATTCCGAGAAGGAGGGGTCGTAGGGGTCAACGAAAACAAGGTCGACCTTTTCGGAGTATACGTCGTAAAGCTTTAAGAGGTTAAGGGTCTGCTCGTAATAGGCGTATTTTCCGTTCGAAGAACCGGTGGTATCGGAAGCGTTTTGCTGCTGGGCGATATATTCGGTTCCGGAAACAAAGTCTTCCTCGGTAAAGCAAACGGTGATGGTTACCTTGTCGGTAAGACCCTTGATATAGTCGATGTTTTCTTGGGAAAGAGAGTTAGAACCCGAAAGAGAAATATCTATTTCAAGGTTTATTCTTTGTGCAAGAACCGCAAAAACAACGTTTACGGCAACGGCAACCGCAATTACGATGGCGGTAATGGCAACGGCAAAGCCGCCCTGCTTCCAAGCGCCTTTATTGCGGAGCTTTTTATTATCGGAGGTTTTATTTTTAATAAAATTAAAATTCATTTCAGGCTACCTCCTTATGCGTATCTGCGACGCTCAACGGCGCGTACAGATACAAATACGAATACGGCTGCAACCGAAAGCAGATAAATAACGTTTACCACGCTGAAAACCGAGCTTGTGAAGGTGGCAAAAAGGTTGATAAAGGCTATTTTTTCGGCGGCGGCAATTATCCACTCAACCTGGGTCATAGAGGCGAGATTGGTAAGAACCATTAAAAGCAGGAAGGTTACAAGGGTAAGAATACAGGAAATAATGGGGCTTTCGGTGAGAGAGGAGATAAACATTCCTATGGCGATAAGGGCTGCACCGATAAGCAGCGTTCCCAGCAGGCCGTTTAAGAATATCAGCCAGTTGGGGTTGGCCATGGCACTTATGATAGCCTCAAAAAGAATGGTGGGCGCAAAGGCAAGGGCATAAACCGAAAGGGCGGCAAAAAACTTGCCCAGAACTATGCCTGCAACGCTTACGGGGGCGGTAAGCAGGGCCTGGTCCACCTTCTGACGACGGTCTTCAGACAGAAGGCGCATGGTAAGAACAGGGGTAACCAGCACTACAACCGAAGAAACCGAGGAGAAAATAATCTCTACGCTGGGGCTTCCGTAGGTGTAAAGGGTGGTGAAGAAATATCCCTCGAAGAAAAGGAATATTGCAAGATAAACGTATCCCAAGGGGGATGTAAAGTAAGATTGGAATTCGCGCTTAAATACGGCAGTCATTAGTTTTCATCCTCCTCGTTAGTATCGTTTTTAAACTCTTCCTCGGCGGTGGTATCTTCTCCGAGGGTGGCTGTGCCGGAGGCAGGGTCGAAGTTTACCCTTACGGTATCCGGGATGCTTTCGGCAGGGGTTTCCTCCTTTTTGAGGAAGAGGGAAGCACCCTTGTCGGCGGCATCGGTAAGACGTAGGAATATCTGCTCCAGGGTCATTTCGCCGGTGCGCAGGGAAAGAACGGTCTTTTTGCGCTCGGCCATACGGTCGCTTATGGCGCCGCGAATATCGCTGCCGGGCTTAGGCTCGATAATAAAGTCCACCGAGCCTTCCTCCTTGCTGCCGATGCAGCGGTATTCCTTAACACCGGGAACTGTACCCAGTATCTTGTGAATCTCGGCCTCGGCTCCCTTTACGCGAAGAACAACCGAATGGTCCTCCGAAAGGTTTTTGGAAAGGTTGTCGGGAGTATCGTCGGCAATGATTTTGCCGCGGTTTATGATTATAATACGCTCGCAAACCTCCTGAATCTCGGAAAGGATGTGGGAGGAAAGAATAACGGTGTGGTTTTTACCCAAACGGGCAATAAGGTTGCGTATTTCGATAATCTGCTTGGGGTCAAGACCAACGGTAGGCTCGTCGAGAATAAGCAGGTCGGGGTTGCCGATAAGGGCCTGGGCAATACCCACGCGCTGGCGGTAACCCTTGGAAAGATTTTTAATAAGACGGTTGTAGACATTGTCAATCTTAACCAGGCGTACAATCTCTTCAATATGGGGCTTCTTGGGGAATTTAACCTTTTTAAGGTCGTACATAAAGTAGAGATATTCCTTAACGGTCATATCGGTGTAAAGAGGGGGGATTTCGGGCAGATAGCCGATTCTTTTCTTAGCCTCTTCAGGGTTTTCGATAATATCGAATCCGTCGATGGAAACACTGCCGGCGGTAAGGGAAAGGTAACCGGTCATAATGTTCATTATGGTACTTTTACCGGCTCCGTTGGGGCCAAGGAAGCCCACAACCTCACCCTTTTTAATGCTGAAGCTAACGTCATCAACAGCCAGGTGATTTCCGTATCGCTTGGAAAGAGAGGATACTTCGATCATAGAATTAACTCCTTAAAAAATATTTGTACATCGTTACTTTACCAAACAAATTTAGGCAAAATGTAAACAGTTCATTAACAACATAAACATACTTATACAGTATACAATATTTTTCTAAAAAAAGCAATACCGATAATGTTATACACACCGTAGAAAAAGTTGATTTAAAATGATTGATTTTTATACCCTTATTTGATATAATAAATGTTACACAAAAACAAGGAGGGCATCATGGGAAAGATAATTTCTGTCGTAAACCAGAAGGGCGGCGTGGGAAAAACCACAACCGCAGTAAACCTTGCAGCCGGAATAGGCAAGCTGGGTAAAAAGGTTCTTCTCGTGGATGCCGACCCTCAGGGAAATACCACCTCTGCCTACGGTGTGGACAAGCAAAGGCTGGAGTACTCGGTCTACGACCTTTTAATAGGTCGCGCCAAGGCGCAGCAGGCCGTAATAAAAACCGCGTTTGAGGGTGTGGATATAATCCCCTGTAATATGAACCTTGCAGGTGCCGAGGTAGAGCTTATCTCTATCGACCGCAGGGAAGCACAACTTAAAAATGCCCTGGTGCTTTTAAAGGACAGTTACGACTTTATTTTTATCGATTGTCCTCCCTCCCTGGGCCTTATAACCATAAATTCTCTCTGCGCCTCCGATACGGTGCTGGTGCCTATCCAGTGCGAATATTTCGCTTTGGAGGGATTAAGCCAACTTATTTCCACCATCCGTCAGGTAAAGCGCATCTACAACCCCCACATCGAAATCGAGGGAATTTTACTTACCATGTTCGACGGCAGGCTTAACCTTACCCAGCAGGTGGTAGCCGAGGTTAAAAAGTTCTTCTCCCGCGAGCTTTACGCTACAACCATTCCCCGTGCTGTCCGCCTTTCCGAGGCACCCAGCCACGGCAAACCTATCCAATATTACGACCCTAAAAACAAGGGCGGCCGCGCCTATGACGAGCTGGCGCAGGAATTTATAAAACGACAAAGAAGGTGACATTTTGGCAGCAAATAAAGGTCTTGGAAAGGGACTTAACTCCCTTTTCGACATAAACACCGAGGAAAGCAGCGTTACCGAGGTAATGCTTTCCGAGATAGAGCCTAATCGCGATCAGCCCCGAAAGGATTTTGACGAAAAGGCTCTTGCCGAGCTGGCCGATTCCATAAAAAAACACGGACTTCTTCAGCCTATCCTTGTCCGCTCAAAGCCTATGGGCGGTTACGAAATAATCGCAGGCGAGCGTCGCTGGCGGGCTTCCCGTATGGCAGGTCTTCGCACAGTTCCCGTAGTCATCCGAGAAATGGACGAGCGGGAGGCTGCCGAGGTTGCCCTTATCGAAAATCTCCAGCGCGAGGATTTAAACCCCGTGGAAGAGGCTATGGGCTATAATTCCCTTATGGTTTCCTACGGACTTACTCAGGAGCAGGTTGCCGAGGCGATGGGAAAATCCCGTTCGGCCGTGGCAAACACCCTCCGCCTTTTGGACCTCACCCCAAGCGAAACCGAGACGCTGAAAACCGGTAAAAT
>JAXJWR010000158.1:0-3656 GCA_036307905.1 Acutalibacteraceae bacterium | reverse complement strand
TCTCTGACGAGTTCGAAGAGGACATCTACGATGCCATAAATCTTGAAAATTGCACCTTCAGAAGAAACTCCGAAGGCGGCACCGCAGTAGAATCGGTAGAAAAACAGATTGCTCTTGTTCGGGCAAAAATATAGTTGAAAGAAAAAACTCTTGCAAGAGAATTCTTGCAAGAGTTTTTTGTTATTTGATAATAATCTGTTACGACTGCATTGTTTTATAGGTGTAGAATTCACCCTTCTTTTTCATCAGTTCTTTATATGTTCCAAACTCTACACAAACACCGTCACGCATAACGGCAATCTTGTCGGCGTTGCGTATGGTGGAAAGTCTGTGGGCAACAATAAAGGTGGTCTTATCCTTGGTAAGGTTATTGATGGCGTGCTGTATTTCTGCTTCACTAACCGTATCAAGGGCCGAGGTTGCTTCGTCAAATATAATAACGTCGGGCTTTCGTATAATGGCGCGGGCGATGGAAATACGCTGACGCTGTCCTCCCGAAAGCTTGTCGCCGTGCTCTCCGATGTTGGTGTCAAGACCGTCGGGCAGCTTGGCTATAACGTTTTTAAGGTTGGCCGCCTCAACCGCCGCCAGAATTTCCTCTTCGCTAACGTCGGTTTTGCCGTAGGTTATGTTATCGCGTATGGTTCCGCTGAAAAGAATTGTATTCTGGGGAACAACGGCCAGATGCTGACGGTAAGAATGAAGATCCAGCACAGAAGCGGGCTTGCCGTCAATATACATCTCACCCTCGGTGGGCTTGTAGAAGCCTATGGCCATATTTATAATGGTAGTCTTGCCCGAACCGGATTCACCTACAAAAGCGATGGTTTCGCCGGCATTTATCTTAAGGTTAAGTCCCTTAAGGACCAGGCGGTTGTCATCGGCATAGTGGAACTTGATATCCTTAAATTCATATTCGCCTTTAAGGACTTTAAGCTTTTCCTTGCCCTTATAATCCTCTACGTCGTAGGAGGAAAGTATCTCGCCGATGGAGTGAACGCTTTCGGTACCCTTGGTGATAATGGGAAGCAGGGCAACTATTCCGGATATTTTTGCCACAAGCGAGGTAAAATAGGTCTGGTAAAGGGAAATGTCACCCACACCGATTTCACCGTTCAGCGCCAGTATGACCGAGCATACCAAACACACTATCTGGAATAAACTGAATATTACCCAGTTTACCGAACCGAAAAGGGACTGTATAAGATCCAACTTATATCCTCGTTTAGCCACTTCGGTAACCTGTCCGGTAAGTTTGGTGATTTCGTCATTCTCAAGAGCGTGGGCGCGGGTGATGGGAACAAGCTCCACCATATCCATAACCTTAGAGGAGGTGCTTTCCATCTCTTTTCTGAAAAGATGGTTTTCCTTGCGCATACTCTTTTTAAATGGCAGCATTGTAAGCACCGCAATGGGGATGGTAACAAGGAATATAAGGAAAACAATAAAGTTTTTGGAAATTACCACCGCAATAGTGACCGACATACTGAGCAGCACGTCCAGCGCGGTGTTGAATATCTGCGAGGAAAGGGCTTCCACCGCCTCAACGTCGCGCATAACCTTGGACTGAATTCTTCCCGACTGCATTTCCTTGTGGAAGGAAATGGAAAGCTGCTGCAGCTTTCGTATCATAGCACCGCGAAGCCCTGCCTCAACGTTTCGTCTTGCAATGCTGAAATACTTGACGTGCAGCATATGGAAGGGAATGTTAAGGGCAAGCACCACAACAGCGGCAATAATATTATATGTAATCTGAGTGTAAAGGTCCTCGGGTTTTGTTACCGCAAGATTGATAAGATTTGCCGTAATTATGGGTATAATCCAGGTAGGAGATACCTTAATGGCATAAAATACCGCCGAAAGCAGGAGCCGCCAGATGTGCGTTTTATAGAGCAAGGCCAAAATTTTAAAGGCGCCGCCCTTACGCTCGGTATAGGTCCTGATAAAATCGTCTTCTTCGCGATTTATCTCAGCATCATTGAAATGTGAATGTTTTTCTTGTGATTTGCTATAATTCATCATTATACTCACCTCGTAAAACAGGCCTTTTTCAATAGATAACACGGTATTTTGTTATCTACCTTCATTATATACTTTGCCCCCTGAAATGCAACAAATTTATTTTGTTTTTTGCAAAGTTTTTTGTTTGACTTATCGGGAGTTTTATAGTAAAATAAGTAAGTTGTTTTTGCATATAAAAAACGGATTGGAAAATATAAATTGACTTTATACGACAGTAAGTATATAATATGTGTATAAATCTACTATATTGTGGATTTAGTTTAAGTTTTAATCTCGGGCATACTAATTGTGCTATGCACAAAATACTTTACAGGGAAGTGCCGATTTGGATAAATTTATAGTAAACGGAGGAAAAAGGCTCTGCGGACGCGTTACCGTCAGCGGTGCAAAAAATGCCGCAGTTGCAATTCTGCCCGCGGTACTGCTTGCCGAGTCTCCTTGTATAATTGAAAACGTTCCCGATATTTCGGATGTTCACGGAATACTTCGTGCCCTGGCAGCGTTGGGCGCAAAAATCACCCCGCTGTCCCGCACCTCTTTTGAAATCGACCCTACGGGAGTAAACTCCTACGTAGTCACCAACGAAATGGCTAAGGGTATGCGTGCGTCAAGCTACTTCCTCGGCGCACTGCTCGGCCGTATGAGAAGGGCAAAGGTTGCTCCTCCCGGCGGCTGCGCTATCGGACTTCGTCCCATCGACCAGCACATAAAAGGCTTCGAAGCCTTGGGTGCAAAGGTCACTATTGACTCGGGTATGGTAGTAGCCAAGGCCGAAAAACTGGGCGGATGCTCGGTTTATCTCGATATAGTCTCGGTTGGCGCCACCGTAAATATTATGATTGCCGCCGCAAGGGCCCGCGGTATGACCATTATCGAAAATGCCGCTCGCGAGCCTCATATAGTTGACCTTGCAAACTTTTTAAACTCTATGGGCGCCGACATTATGGGTGCAGGAACCTCGGTTATTAAAATTCGCGGTGTGGAGCATCTTAAGGGTACTACCTACAGCATCATCCCCGACCAAATCGAGGCAGGCACCTATATGGTAGCCGCTGCCGCCACCAGGGGAGACGTAATTATAAGCAACGTAATTCCCAAGCATCTCGAGTCGATTGCCGCTAAGCTCAAGGAAGCAGGCGCCACTATCGAAGAGGGGGACGAATTTGTTCGCGTTTCCATGGACCGCCGTCCGGGTAAGTGCAACGTAAAAACTATGCCCCATCCCGGTTTCCCCACCGATATGCAGCCTCAGTTCGCAACCCTGCTTGCCATAGCCGAGGGCACCTCTATCGTTACCGAAAGCGTGTGGGACAGCCGTTTCCGCTATTCCGAGCAGCTCACCTTTATGGGCGCTAATATTCAGGTAGACGGAAAATCAGCTATAATTACAGGTGTGGAAAAGCTTAAGGGTGCATCGGTAAAATCCAACGACCTTCGTGCAGGCGCCGCAATGATAATTGCAGGACTTGTGGCTGAAGGCGAAACCGAAATAACCGATATCGAGTATATCGACCGTGGATATGAAAAGGTAGTAGAAAAGTTTACCGCCATCGGCGCCGATATAAAACGAGTATCCGACAATAATTTCGATTACTCTAAAAAAGCAAATTAAAAGTAGGGGAGGGGCTTGCTCC
>JAXJWR010000157.1:0-6310 GCA_036307905.1 Acutalibacteraceae bacterium | reverse complement strand
TGGAAGGTACGGGCAATGCCTTTGTGGTTTATCATTTCCTGGTTTTTTCCCGTAAGGTCCTCGCCTTCAAGGAAAAAGCGGCCTGTGGTGGGCTTATAAACACCCGTAATCATATTGAAAACGGTGGTTTTTCCTGCACCGTTAGGGCCAACAAGACCATAAAGCTGACCCTTCTTGATTTCGAGATTAAGGTTCTGAACCGCTTTAAGTCCGCCGAAGGAAATGCCGAGCTCTTCGGTTTTTAAAACAACGTTCGACATTATTTATCCTCCTTTGATGACTTATCGGGGGTATAGGGAGAGGTGGTTTGAATATCTACCGAAAGCACCTCGTCCATACGGATTTTTGTGGGAACGCGGTCCCATTTAGCCTCGTCATCGTGAACGTGAGAAGCATCCTTGGGACGGCGGAAACGAGCTATAAAGTTCTTCATATTGTGGGTTTCGCGGAACACCTTAAGTCCGGGAGCATTGTTATAGATAACGATAACAATGAGGATAAGGGCGTATACCAGATCCTGAAGAACGGCAAGGTCGCCTGTAAGTACGGTTTGAAGCTTAATATCGAGGAAGGTAATAAGGGTGGCCGCAATAATAGAGCCTGTGATATTACCCATTCCGCCCAGAACAACCATAACGAGAATTTCGATGGAATAGTTATAGTTGAACTTCATACTCTGAACGGTGTAGTTTGCGCTGGCAAAAAGCACACCTGCAATTCCGGCAAAGAAGGCAGAAATGGTGAACACCAGCAGCTTATATTTTGTAACGTTGATGCCGGTTGCTTTGGCGGCAATCTCGTTATCGCGGATAGAGGTTATTGCACGGCCGTGCTTACTGCGAATGAGGTTTTGAATAACGGCGAGGCAAACCAGCACCAGACCGAGGGCGATGATAAAGAGATAATCCTTATCTATGCGAACGGTGGGCATACCCAGCGCACCACCGAAGGTTTTTTCGCTGGTGTTCATAAAGATGGACCAAACAATCTCACCAAAGGCGAGGGTTACGATGGCCAGATAGTCGCCGCGGAGACGAAGTGCGGGAAGGCCGATAACGATTCCGCAAAGGGCCGCAAGGGCGCCGCCTACCACAAGTCCTGCTAAAAGGGCAAGAATATCGCCGAGGATGGGCTCAAGCAGGAAAACTGTTTTTCCGCCAAGATACGCACCCACGCACATAAAGCCTGCGTGACCGATAGAAAGCTCGCCAAGAAATCCTACCACCATACTGAGGGAAACCGCCAGCATTATGGAAATGGCGATGTTTTCAAATATAATCTGCCAGGAGGAGGAAAGAACCCCTGCAAGAGAGAGGGCGCCGAGAATAACGGCAGCAGCCGCAACGCCGATATAGTTTACGTAATGCTTCAGTTTTAACTGACCTGTCTTTGCCATTATACCTTCTCCCTCCTTTTCTTACCAAGAATTCCGGTGGGACGCACAAGGAGAACCACGATAAGTACCAAAAATTCGATAGCAACCGTGTAGGGAGCCATTCCGGGTACGATGGTTGCGACGGTTTCAATCATACCGATGAAGATACCGCCCAGCATTGCACCGGGAATAGAGCCGATACCGCCGATAACCGCAGCCGTGAAGGCCTTGATTCCGGGCATTGCGCCCAGGGTGTTGGTAAGGCTGGGGGATTTCATAAGCATAAAGAAGCCTGCAAATGCGGCCAGAGCCGAGCCGATTGCAAAGGTGATGGTAATAATCATATTTACGTTGATTCCCATAAGCTGGGCAGCACCCTTGTCCTCGGAAACGGCAATCATTGCGCGGCCGATTTTAGTATATTTAACAAAGAGACTGAGAACAACCATAATAACAATGGAGCAAACCAAAGTTATTACAATGTGTTTTTGTATCTTAAGCTCGCCTAAAACGAAGTAACCCAGGCCGTCCTGTCCCCAGATATGCACCATACGGGGTGCAGAGGTGAATATAATCTGGGCGAGGGACTGAAGCAGATAACTTACACCGATAGCTGTAATGAGAACTGCCAAGGGAGATGCGCCGCGCAGGGGCTTGTAGGCCACCTTTTCCACGGTAATTCCAAGCAGGACGCAAAGCACAACAGCCAAAAGAAGCCCAAGGATGGGATTTCCCATCGCCGAGAGCGTAACAAAAAGGGTGTAGCCGCCTACCATGATAACGTCGCCATGGGCGAAATTAAGCATTTTAGCGATACCGTAAACCATTGTATAGCCAAGCGCTATCATGGCATAGGTTCCGCCAAGACTTAAACCGTTGATAATAGTTTCGATGATTTCCATAAAAAATACCTATATATAAATTATGACAATTTGCCGGAGCGGAAAACCACACCGGCAAATTGATAGTTTTTTTAATTTGACAAAATTATTTGTCAGCTTCTTTAAGTACGAACTTAACAGCAGCCTTGTGAACATAGCCGTTGTCTTCCCAAGTGATGTCGGTACCGGTAACGCCGGAGTAAGAGAAATCACCTGCGAAGTGAGCCTTCATAAGACCGTAAAGCTCCTCAGCAGTCATAGTAACGTTGATGTCCTTGCCTGCGGCCTTGAGCTCCTTCAAAGCGCCGAAGATAGCATATACGCAGTCGTAAGCGGAAGCGCCGAACTGGTTAAGGGTTTCTGCACCGAACTTAGCGGTATACTTCTTAACAAAATCTGCAGCAGCGCCTTCTTTAGCGTTGGAGTCGAAGTGAGAGAGCATAGAAACTTCCTGAGGAATGGTGGAAAGGTCGATCTGACCTGCAAGACCGTCGAATCCGTCGCAGCCATAGTAGGTAGCGTTGTCGGCAATCTGGCCCTTAGCCTGGGTCATGAATACAGAAGCGGGCTGATAGTAGATGGGCATGAAGATGAAGTCACATTCCTTGAGCTGAGAGATCTGAGCAGAGAAGTCGGTCTCGTTAGCAGCGGTGAATACGGTTTCAACAGTCTGGATGCCGTCCTTGAGGTTAGCCTTGAACTGGTCGTAAATTCCCTTGGAATAGGGATCGTCGGACTTGTAGAAGATACCAATCTTATTCTTGCCGAGGCCGTTTACGAACTCAGCAGCAACCTTACCCTGGTTACCGTCTGCGAAGCACATCTGGAAGCCGTTGTCAAACTCGGGAATCTTGTCGCCGGAAGCAGAGGGAGTAAGGAAGAACACCTTGTCGTCGTTAGAGAGCTTAGAGAACTCGAGGCCGGGGCCGGTGGTAACGGTTCCGAGAGAAACCTGCATTCCGCCTTCCATAAGGGAGGTGAAGTTAGCGGCAACCTTGGAAGCGTCGTGCTTGTCGTCGAGAGCAACCAGCTTGAAGTTTACTCCGTCAAGACCGCCTGCGGCGTTGATTTCGTCAACTGCCATCTGAGCAACATTCTTAACAGCCTCGCCGTATACGGCAGCAGGGCCGGTAAGAGGGCCAGAGAAACCGATTACAAATTCGGTATTGTTTGCGGTAGCTCCACCGCAAGCTGCGAAGGTAAAGAGCATAGCTGCTGCCATTACCAGCGCAAGAGCTTTTTTGAACATTTTCATAAAAATTCTCCTCTTTGTTTGTTTGTTGAATTTTCTGTATAGGAATAAAATCCTGAATACCATTTTAGCACACTAAAGTCAATTTGTTAACTGTCAGTAATTACAAATTTGCTTCACATTTTTAGTTAAAACAACCAAAAAACGCTATATAAGCAACATTCTGTCGTTTGCGGCACCGTCCGAACCGGCTTTTGCGAAGGCGGCAAGCAGGTCTTCCACCGTAAGCTTTGCCTTTTCCTCGCCCCTTACGTCGAGAATGATTCTTCCTGCGTTCATCATAATAAGACGGTTTCCGTGGGCGATGGCGTCCTTCATATTATGGGTTATCATAACGGTGGTGAGCTTTTGCTCCTCGACTATCTCTCGGGTAATTTCCAGCACCTTTGCGGCCGTCTTGGGGTCGAGGGCGGCAGTATGCTCGTCGAGAAGGAGAAGCTTCGGATTATTCATAGAGGCCATAAGCAGGGTGATGGCCTGTCGCTGTCCGCCCGAAAGCAGACCCACCTTGGTGGAAAGACGGTCCTCAAGCCCTAAATCCAGACGAGAAAGCATAGATTTATACAGCTTTCGGTCGGCATCGTTGATGGCCCAAGCCAGATTCCTCGAACGGCCCCTGCGCATGGCGATAGCCATATTTTCTTCAATCCACATATCGGCGGCGGTACCCGTCATAGGATCCTGGAAAACGCGGCCGATGAATTTTGCCCTTTTATACTCGGGCTGTTTGGTAATGTCCACTCCGTCGATAACGATATTGCCCGAATCTACGGGGAAGGTACCTGCAATAGCATTAAGCATAGTGGACTTTCCTGCTCCGTTACCGCCGATAACCGTAACAAAATCGCCGTCCTCAAGGGTGAGGCTGATATTGTTCAGAGCAACCTTTTCGTTTACGGTGCCTGCATTAAATATTTTGGTAATATTCTTTAGCTCCAACATATTATGCGGCCCCCTTTACTTTTGCTTTTGAAAAATATTTCTTCTTAAGATTGGGAACTGCCAGGAATACGGCAACTACCAGAGCCGAAAGCATCTTAAGCAGGTCGGCATCCAGACCTAAGAAGATAACCGTCTGATATACAACGTAGTATACTATTCCGCCCACGATAACGCCTGTGAGTCGAATAACAAAGCCCTGTCCCATTTTGGAAACGATGGCCTCGCCAATGATAACTGCGGCCAGACCGATTACGATAGCACCTCTACCGTCGGAAATATCGGCTTTACCCGAATACTGAGCCAGCAAAGAGCCTGCCAGAGCAACTATACCGTTGGAAAGGGCAAGGCCTACCACCTTGTTGACGTTTGTGTTGATTCCCTGTGCGCGGGACATTTTTTCGTTACAGCCGGTAGCGCGGATAGACATACCGTAGCGGGTTCCGAAGAACCAATAAAGCAGGGCGATTATTACCACGCAGAAGAGGAAGAGGTAAACCAGCGCCTCGTATTTGCGAAGCTGGGTTACAAGCACCGCCATACTTCTTGCGGGAAGTGCTCTGTTGGCCTGACCCATAATCTTAAGGTTTACCGACCACAGTATAAGCTGGGTTAAAATACCCGAAAGTATTGCAGGAATTTCGAAAACGGTGTGGAAAACTCCCGTAAGGAGTCCTGCGGCAAGGCCTGCAAGGAAGGCAACAAACATAGCGGGCCACACGTTCCAGCCGTTTGTCATAAGCATGGCACAGGTGGCCATACCCGTTACCATAGAGCCGTCTACCGTAAGGTCGGCAAGGTCAAGGATTTTAAAGGTTATGTAAACGCCTATTGCCATTATTCCCCAGATAAGTCCCTGGGCGGAGGCGCCGGGCAGGGTGCCCAACCAGTTCATTATATCCATATTTTTCTCCTTAGAACAAAGCATTAAAGTGCCGCTGCGTTTTTGCGTAGCGGCACAGAATATTTTTTATGTAGATTTATGAAAGAGCTTCGTAGCCTTCGGGAGGAGTAATTCCGAGAAGGTCGCAGATGGTTTTGTTGTACTTCTTAACGGGCTTGGTGTCGTATTCGATAGCCATTTCTTCGATTTTGGTTTCGCCCTTAAGAACCTTTACAGCCATAGCACCGGTGGTGCGGCCAAGCTCTTCATAGCTGATGGAAAGGGTAGCGATTCCGCAGCCCTTGCAGATTCCTGCCTCGCCTGCGATTACGGGAACCTTCTTAGTGGTAACGATACCTCCGATAGTTTCGGCGCAGGAAGCGGCGGTGTTATCGGTGGGAACGTAGATAACGTCACAAGCTGCGGCAGCAGCCTCGGTAACCTGGGCAACGTCCTCGCTGCCGGAGAACTTGAAGGACTTAACGGTAAGGCCCTTACCCTCTAAGTACTTGGTAACTTCCTTTACCTGATAGTCAGAGTTGGGTTCTGCGCTGCAGTAAAGCATACCAACAGTTTTTGCGGTGGGAACGAGGTCGATAACCATCTGAGCCTGGTCGGTAAGGGGAGCAAGGTCGGAGGTTCCGGAAACGTTTCCGCCAACGGTACCTGTGAAGTTTTCTATTTTAAGAGCAACGCCGTACTCGGTAACAGAGGTGCCGAGAATCGGAATGGTTTCGGTAGCGTTGTATGCAGCCTGAAGAGCGGGGGTTGCGTTGGCAAGAATGAGGTCGACCTTCTTGTTTACAAAGTCGTTCATAATAGTAACGCAGGTGTCGGGGTTGTTTGCGGCATCCTGCTCGATGAACTCAACGTTTTCCTCGCCGAGAGCCTCGATAACTGCGGCCTTGAAGCCTGCGGTTGCGGCGTCGAGTGCATCGTGCTTAACGATCTGGCAAATACCGATTACGTATTTGTCCTTT
>JAXJWR010000156.1:0-3532 GCA_036307905.1 Acutalibacteraceae bacterium | reverse complement strand
GCAATAATTGCTTTTTGCGCTTTTCTTGCAGCGAAGAAGGGTTTTGTCCGTTCACTGATTGAGCTTATCGGTTACATACTTGCTTTGGTAATAGCTGTAAACCTGGGTGGATGGTTTGCAAATTATTTTTACGATAATTCAATTAGTCCCACCGTTCTCGAAACACTGGCTGCTGCACTCAGCTCGGGAGTAAGCGACATTTCTGAGAATCTGCCGGATTTCTTTGTTTCTCTGGCCGGTCTTGCAAATGTTGATTTTGCTGTTATCGGTAACGAAACTGTTGATGTTGCCGCATTACGAATTGTAGACGCAATCCGACCGGTAGCCGTTAGCATCATTAAGTGTCTGGCAGTGTTTATCATTTCTGTAGTACTAATTATTGTTTTCAAATTTTTGGCTAAAATCATCAATTCGTTATTTAAAGGTGCTGTTCTCGGTGGTGTAAACGGACTTCTTGGTGCTGTAATCGGCGCCGCGAAGGGATTAGTGTTTTCGATTCTTGCCTGCGTGCTTTTATCCTTTCTAATAAACACATCGGGTGGAGATTTCTTTGGAATAACAGTCGATACGGTTGAAAGCACAACTATTTGCAAAATGTTACTTAACCTCGTTTCAGGGGTATTATAATTCGGAGTACTTAGTATGAAAAATATTTTCACAATTCCAAACATTATCTCAATGTTTAGATTGGTATTGGTCCCATTGTTCGTTATTACATATTTTAATGAGTCTAACGACAATTACTATTTGTGGTCGATACTTATAATACTAATAAGCGGAATAAGCGATATTGTTGACGGCTTTGTTGCTCGCCATTTTGGTATGGTTTCCGACTTGGGTAAGGTCCTTGACCCGATTGCCGATAAGCTTACGCAGGTTGTCGTTATACTTTCGCTTGCGATTAAGCATCCAACAATATTTCCCATGTTTGTTGTTCTTTTTGTGAAGGAACTGCTCACACTTTTGGTTGCTGCGCATCTTCTTTCCAAAGGTACGAAACCGATTTCTTCAAAATGGTTCGGAAAGCTTTCTACGGTAGTGATTTTCCTTACGATGTTCTATACCGTGGTTGTAGATATTCAAGGTATTACCGAAATACCGCTATACATACTTATAGTGCTTTCAATTATTTGTATGGTAATTTCTATTTTAGGATATTTCAAAATTTTCTCAAAGCAGGTAAAAGGAGAAGGACAAAGTAATGAAACTGTGTGATAAATGTAAAAAGCGTCCTGCTGTTGTTTTCATCTCCGATCAAAATGCACCTTCAAAACCGCCGAGCGGACTTTGTCTAATGTGCGCAAAGAACGCAGGAATTAAGCCTATCGACGATATGCTTAAGAATATGAATATAAGCGACGAGGATATTGATCAGATAAGCGAACAGTTTATGGATATTATGGGCGAAAACCCCGAAGGACTGGACTTTGGAACGGCCCCTCCGTTTCCGTTTATTAACAATATTTTCGGTGATAATGCCGGCTCGTCGGATGCCCAAATGGCTGATTCAGACGCAGAAGATAAGCAGAAGAAGGAGCCCAAGCAGAAGAAAAGACGTTATATAGACCAGTATTGCACAAATCTTACCCAAAAGGCTAAGGAAGGCAAATTCGACGTTATTATTGGTCGCGAGGACGAGCTGTACAGAACAATACAGATTTTGTCGCGTCGTTCTAAAAACAATCCCTGTCTTATTGGTGAACCCGGTGTGGGCAAGACTGCAATAGCCGAGGGCCTGGCAATAAAAATTGCTAACGGTTCCGCCCCAGCAAGACTTCTTGATAAACAAATTATGCTGCTTGATCTTACTGCACTTGTTGCAGGTACCCAGTTCAGGGGACAGTTTGAAAGCAGAGTTAAGGGTCTTGTGGACGAAATCAAGAAGGACGGAAATATTATTCTGTTTATCGACGAGATTCACAATCTTGTAGGAGCAGGGGATTCGGCAGAAGGCTCTATGAGTGCCGCAAACATTCTAAAGCCTGCACTTTCGCGCGGAGAAATACAGGTTATAGGTGCCACTACCTTAAAGGAATATAGGAAATATATCGAAAAAGACAGCGCTCTCGAACGCAGATTTCAGCCTGTAATCGTTGAAGAAAACTCTATCGAGGATGCGATCAAAATTCTTCTTGGGGTTAAAGGCTATTATGAGGGCTTTCATAACGTAACCGTCAGCGACGATCTTGTCAGAAAGATTGTTATTCTCTCCGAAAGATATGTTTGCGAGAGATACCTGCCTGACAAGGCTATTGACCTTTTGGACGAGGCCTGCGCCTGCGCCAGCCTTGCAAATCCTGCTGTTGACGAGCTGTATAACGTCAATAAAAAGATTGCAGAATGTCAGATGAAACTAGACCGTCTTGAATCTGAGGTTGACCACCCTAATTACGAGGAAATCGCGCGAACTAAAACTGAACTGACTCAGTATAAGAATACCGCAAACGGCCTTTACGAGCCTGCATCAAACAACAAGGTAACTGAGTACGACGTTGCTAAGGTAATTGAGCTTTGGACGGGAATTCCCGCTTCTAAGATAGCTGAAAATGACCTCGTAAAGCTTGCAACTCTTGAGGATAAAATCAAAGAAAGAATTATCGGACAAGACGAGGCGGCCAAGCTTGTTGCAAGCGCTGTTAAACGTTCCAGAGTTCAGACATCGGCCCACAGAAGACCTGCATCGTTCATATTTGTAGGTCCCACAGGTGTTGGTAAAACCGAACTGGTAAAAGTGCTTTCCGAACAGCTTTTCGATACACCCGAAACCCTTATAAGGTTCGATATGTCGGAATTTATGGAGAAACATTCTGTTTCCAAGCTTATAGGAGCGCCTCCCGGATACGTTGGATACGACGATGCGGGACAACTTACCGAAAAAATCCGCAGAAGGCCATATTCTGTCGTTCTTTTTGACGAAATTGAAAAGGCACATCCCGACGTTCTTAATATACTTCTTCAAATTCTTGATGATGGACGTGTATCCGACGCGCAGGGCAGAACCGTCAATTTCGAGAATACGATAATTGTTATGACCTCTAATGCAGGTAGCCATAATAAAGAGAATTTAATGGGATTCGGTAAAACCGAGAGCGAAGCCTCAAAAGAGAAGAGTATTGCAGCTCTCGAAGAGTTCCTTCGTCCTGAGTTCATTGCCCGTGTGGATGAAATCGTACCCTTCTCTAAGCTTACCATTGATAATCTTGTTAAAATTTCGGCTATTATGCTGGGCGACCTTAAAAAGGTCATCGACGAAAAAGGAATTGAGCTTACCTTCGATAATTCTGTTTGCAACTATATTGCAGATATTAGTAAAAACGGTAAATCTGGAGCTCGTGATTTACGAAATAATATCCGTAAGAAGATAGAGGACAGAATTGTTGATATTATAATTGATAGTGGAGAAGATGCCCTTACAGGCATTTGTGTTACGGTTGAAAAAGACCAACTTAAATTTTCAAAAAAATAATAAAAAAGTGTTGACTTGCGGCAGGAAATGTGTTAATATATCTCTTGCCGTAAGAAATGCGGGTGT
>JAXJWR010000155.1:0-11760 GCA_036307905.1 Acutalibacteraceae bacterium | reverse complement strand
ATAAGTACCTTATCCGAGAAGGATACAGCCAGGTCAATGGCATCGGTAAGGGCCGCGCGGTCCTTTGCCTTGGAAATACCTACCGAAGAGCCGAGATTTACAGGCTTCACAATCATAGGATAGCCGATTTCCTTTTCAGCCTTTTCTATAAGGGCGTCCTTGTCCTCGGCATACTGACGGGAGTAGAAGCATATGCAGTCCAGCACAGGAAGGTCGGCGGCCTGCATTACGTATTTAAACACCGCCTTATCCATTCCCACAGCGCTGGAGAGAATATCGCAGCCCACGTAGGGAAGACCTAAGAATTCCAGGTAGCCCTGCAGGGTTCCGTCCTCGCAGTTGGTACCGTGAACAACGGGGAAGGCTACGTTCAGCACGAGGTCATCCTTTTTCTTAAACAACTTTTGATTTAAGAAATGAAGTACAACGTCGTTACCCTTTTTAAGCATTGTAACAGGCTCGCTTTCGGCTATAAGAGCCTTCATATCGCGGAAGGGTTCAATTTCAAACATCTTGTCGGAGGTGTACATCTCCCCCGATTTGGTAACGTAAACGGGAATCACGTCATACTTTTCTTTGTTTACGGCCCTCATTGCCTGTACGGCCGAAATAATAGATACCTCGTGTTCAACCGAACGGCAACCGAAGATAAAAGCAACGGTAGTTTTCATAAATGTTTCACCTTATTTCAAATAGTTATCGGGAAGGTCGTTTTCCAAAAGTACAACGGTATTACTGTTGGCAAATCCCGAATATATTTCCATCGCCTCTTTAAAGGAGGCGGCGATATACATATTGTTTTCGTCGAAGTCGGTTTCACGCAGACCGTCCACCAAAGGAGCACTACGTTTTAAACCTACAAATATAATTTTGTCACAAACCGTGGCAGCGGCTTTACCCAAAGCCTTGTTACACTCGTATTCCTTTTCGCCCAGCTCTACAAGACCGGGGGTAATAATAACCTTCTGCATACCTGAAAAGGAGGATAGCACTTTTACCGCTTCCAAACAGCCTTCGGGATTGGCATTATAGGCATCATCTATAAGCAAAGACCCCTTTACCGAGCCCTTAAGCTCTAAACGGTGCTCTGTGGGGGTAAGGCGGGATATCGCAAAAGCAATGTCCTTGGCAGGCACCCCTAAGCTGTAGGCAACGGCCGCAGCACCTACTATGTTCTGAACGCTGTGTTTTCCTAAAAGCTTGGTGGTGACGTGGATGGTTTCCTCGCCTAAAACAAGGTCAAATTCCGAACCGCCTCTGCTGCCTTTTACATTTTCTGCACGGAAACTTAGTGTCGAGTCGCCACCATAAAGGACTACGGCATCGTCCGCCCTTTCGCGAATAATTTCATTGTCGCCGTTTGCGTAAACCTTGCCGCCCTTTTTGGAAACGGCATCAAAAAGCTCGAACTTGGTTTTAAAAACGTTGTCAATGCTTTTAAAGGTTTCAAGGTGTTGAGGGCCTACCGAGGTGATAAGCCCCATATCGGGATGAACAATGTCGCAGATTTCCTTAATATCACCAACATTTTTCGCACCCATCTCACAAACAAAAATTTCGGTGTCGGCACGCATTTTTTCGCGAATAGTACGCACAACACCCATAGGTGTATTAAAGCTTTCGGGGGTGCACAGTACGTTATATTTTTCGCTTAAAATTCTTGTAAGAATGTATTTTGTACCTGTTTTTCCGTAGGAACCCGTAATACCGATGACCTTAAGGTCAAAGGCAGAGCGCAGGATTCTCTTCGCATCTTCTATATAATGCCTTGCAATAAGCTTTTCGCAGGGCTTAAGGGCAAAGAGAGAAATAAAGCACAAAAGCTCGGGGAATATAACAAGTAAAACCAAACAGCACAGAAGTATATCCCGCACAAGACCTGCGGTAAAATACGCAGCCGCCGCCAAAAGGGCAACAAAAACACCCGAAAAGGCGAAGGTTCTCTTAATTCGTGCGGTGTAAACCAGTTTTTTTATGGAGGAAGAGTTACTGAGAAAACCTCTCCAACCAATAAAAAGTCCGCAGGCTGCGAAAAGGAGCATACTACCTTTAAGGGCATTTTCACCCACAAAGGCTCCGAAAATTGCCAGTCCGATTAAAAACAGACGAAGCACAAGGAGCAAAATTGCCGTATTCCCCTTTATCCAGCCCAAGTATCTGGAGGCAAAGTAGGAGTTTTGCTGAAGCATCTGATACTGTCTTACCAGGGAAAGCATAGCACCTGCAAAACAAATAACTAAACTTAAAATAAACATCTTAAAATCCTCTAAATAAAACTGTTTATAATGGCATTGGCTTCATATGGTCTTTCACAGAAACTGAAATGCCCCGTACCCTTTATAACGCAAAGCCCCGCATCGGGAATAAGCTGTTCGATGATTTTTGCATCCGAAAGGGGAGTAGCGGTGTCGTTTTCACCCCAGATAAGCAGGGAAGGACATTTGATGTTGGGCAAAACTTCCCGTATATCGGTGTTTACAAGAGAAACCAGGGTTTTGCGAAGCACCTCGGGAGCGGCATTGTAGTCGGCGCTGCCGTAGTGCCTTCTGGCCTTGTCCAAAAGACCGCCCGAAAAGTTCTTTATTATAGGCAGAGTAAGCACTCTTTTTATAACCTTAAAGCTTTTTGCCCTGAACTTTTGTTTAAAACTCTTTTTTGGAATAAGCCCTGCCGCATCAAGCAGAACAATTTTCGGGGGATTTACCATTTTTGTTGCGGTCATATACATTGTGACCCTGCCCCCGTGGGAATGGCCCATAATTATGGGGTCGCAAAGCTCTACCGCCTTCATAAACTTAAGAACAAAATCACAGTAGTCCTCAAGGGTCCAGGGCTCCTTCATGGTGTCGCTTTTGCCGCAACCGGGGAAGTCGGGAGCCACAAGACGGCAACGTCCCTTAAGGGTGTTTATAAAACCGCGGTAATTCTCGCAGGAAGCACCCCAGCCGTGGAGCATAAGTACGGGGGTACCCTGTCCCTCGTCAAGATAGTGTATGTTCATTCCGTCGATGATAACATTCATAAATAATAGTCCTTTGAAGATATTATTATTTATTATACCAAACATTTACCAAAAATAGAAGTACTAATTTACACTATTTTAAATATTATATTATTTAAGATTTTTATAGAAAATTATGTTGACCAAAACGTATTTTTAGGATATTATGAATTTGAATAGTTTTGTATAAACAGTTTAAACAAAATTTTTGCACCGTCAAGGCGGAATCTAAGAATATGTCGTAGAAAATTTACGGCAGAATGGAGACCAAAATGAGAGTTTACGAAAACCTTTTCAAAACCAGTGAAAATCGTTTACCCCAAAGGGCTTATTATATCCCGGGCGGAAAAAGCGAATATACGCTTTTAAACGGAGAGTGGCGTTTTGCCTATTTCAGCAAAGATATCGACGTCCCCGAAACCATCGAAAAATGGGACGTTATTTCAGTACCCTCCTGCTGGCAGGCGCTGGGCTACGAAAATCCGAACTATACCAACATAAACTATCCCTATCCTTACGACCCGCCCTATGTTGCCGACGATAATCCTTGCGGCGTTTACGAAAAGGATTTCACGGTAGAAAAACTGTGGGGCAAGGTTTATTATGTTTTAGAAGGAGTTTCCTCATGTGGCTTTGTTTACGTAAACGGAGAGTATGTAGGCTTTACTCAGGGAAGTCACCTTCAGGCCGAATTCGATATAACTCCCTTTGTTCGCGAAGGTAAAAACACCCTTCGTGTAAAGGTTTTAAAGTGGTGCGTAGGCAGCTATCTCGAGGATCAGGATTTCTTTCGTTTCAACGGTATCTTCCGCGATACATATCTGCTCCAGCGTCCCGAGGGCCACGTTTCCGACGTATATGTTGAAGCAAAGAACAACACCGTATACGTTACCGCCGATGCTGATGTTAAGGCTACTCTTTTTGATGCCGACGGTAATGCTATCGGCTCTGCCGAGGGTGCAAAAACCGAAATAAAGGTGGATTCTCCCGTTCTTTGGAATGCAGAAAAACCCTATCTCTATACCGTAAAGCTGGAAAAGGACGGCGAAGTTTTCGAAATTGAAACAGGCTTCCGCACCATCGAGGTTTCCAAAACCTATCAGCTTCTCATAAACGGCACCTCTGTAAAGCTTCACGGTGTAAATCATCACGATACCCATCCCACAAACGGCTGGTGCGAAACCAATGAAGAGCTTGAGAAAGAGCTTCTCCTTATGAAGGAGCTTAACATCAACTGTATCCGTACCTCACACTATCCCCCCACACCCTACTTCCTGGCCCTATGCGACAGAATAGGCTTCTATGTAATTCTGGAAACCGATATTGAAACCCACGGAGTAGTTCGCAGAAAGGCTAACATCAACTACTGCTTCGATGTTGAAAGTACTGATTGGCCCGGCACTAACCCCGACTGGCTGGACGAACATCTCGAGCGTATGGAACGTGCCGTTAAGCGCGACCGCAACCACGCATCTATCATAATGTGGTCTACCGGAAACGAATCTGCTCACGGACCCAACCATCTTAAAATGGTTGAGTATATCCGCGCCCTGGGCGATGGACGTCTTGCCCACTGTGAAGACGCTTCCCGAAAGGGCGACATCGCAAACTCCGACGTATACTCCCGTATGTATCCCCCGCTTGCTGAAGTCGAGTCGTTTACAAGCGACGATAAAATCGACCGTCCCGTATTCCTCTGCGAGTATGCCCACGCTATGGGTAACGGCCCCGGAGACGTGTGGGATTATAACGATTTGTTCGATAAACACGATAAGCTTATAGGCGGCTGCGTCTGGGAATGGGCCGACCATACCGTAATTGTCGACGGGGTACAGAAATACGGCGGCGATTTCAAGGGTGAGCTCACTCACGACGGCAACTTCTGCTGTGACGGAATGGTATTTTCCGACCGTTCTTTAAAGGCAGGCTCTATGGAAGTGAAAAACGCCTACCAGCCTATTAAAACCGAGCTTCGCGGTAATATCCTCACGGTTAAAAACCGTCTGGACTTCACCTGTCTTTGCGAGTATGAGTTTACCTATGCTATCGAGGCAGACGGAAAAATCATTTCCGAAAATACCGTAAAGCTGAAAACCGCACCCCACGACACCGAAGATATAACTGTTGATATTCCGACCGTTAAGGCTCGTTACGGCGCATACCTTACCTGCAGACTTTCTAAGGACGGCAAGGAGTATGCTCACACCCAGCACGAGCTGGATATGGTTAAAATCGATAATGAAGCCACCACCGAAGCCCCCGAATTTACCGAGACCGAGCATAATATAATTATTAAAGGTGAAGGCTTCGAGTACGTGTTCTCTAAACACTACGGAAATTTTGTTTCCATGAAGGTAAACGGACACGAAAACCTGGCCGCACCTGCAAAGCTTTCCACCTGGCGCGCTCCCACCGATAACGACCGCAATATCAGGGCTCTCTGGGCTAACGATAATATCTGGCAGGGTGAAAACCTCGACTGTCACTTCTCCAAGGTTTACAGCACGTCCCTTTCGGGCAATACCATTACTGTGGACGGCTCTTTGGCAGGCGTTTCCCGTATGCCTTATTTCAGATACGTTATGACCGTATCGGTGGACTCGCAGGGTATGGTATCCTACTGTCTTGACGGAACCAAGCGCGAAGGCGTTTTCTGGCTTCCCAGATTCGGTTTCGAGTTCGCTATGCCTGCCGACAACAAGGCCTTCACTTATTTTGGCTACGGCCCCACAGAATCCTACTGTGATATGTATCACGGCGCCCTTATGGGCCTTTATTCCTCCGATGCAGATAAAGAGTACGTAAATTACGTGCGTCCTCAGGAGCACGGAAACCATTATAACGTAAAGATGCTCGCTATCGGTGACCTTTGCTTTGAAGGCTCTTTCGAGGCAAACGTTTCTAACTACGACGGACTTATGCTCGAAACTGCCGAGCATACCGACGAGCTTTGTTCCGACGGTCTTGTTCATCTCCGTATAGATTATAAGGTTTCGGGCGTAGGCTCTAACTCCTGCGGCCCCGCTCTGGAGGAAAAATATCGCCTGTCCGACGAAGAAATCAAGTTCGCCTTCACGGTAAAGCCCTGCTGATATGTTTGTACGTATTAAAAAAGGATATACGGTCTTAAAAATCGGACAGGATTCGGTAGCGCTGTTTGTAGACGGAGATACGGTGGATATGCGACAGGGGATTGTTTTAAATCCAGTGGCAGAGTTGCTTTTTAACGAACTGATTATCGGATGCGACTCGCAGGAGCTTTCCGATAAACTTCTTTCGGTTTACGACGTACCAAAAGAAAAGGCAGAACAAGATGCGGCAGCTTTTGTTAAAAATCTATCTGAAAAGGGTTTGTTGGAATAATGGCGACTAATCAAAACAAACTTAGCGCATATTCTATGGAGGAATTGGCGCCGCTGATTCTCGATTTTATCGGTCGTGGAAAACAGGTAATAATTACAGGCAAGGGTAACAGCATGCTGCCCTTTATCCGTAGTGGTAAGGATCATATAAAGCTGTCCTCTTGCAGCACCGAAATACTCCTCCCCGGCGATGTGGTTATGTACCGCCGCACAAACGGTAGTTATGTTATCCACCGCATAGTTTCGGTTGAGCCCGACGGCACCTTTACAATGAAGGGCGACAGTCAGACCTGGACCGAAAGGGGAATAACCCGTCAGCAAATCGTTGCCGAGGCGGTGTCGGTGTTCCGCCCGGAAAAGGAAATAACCAAAAATAACAAACTTTATAAGGTTTATGCTAAATTTTGGACAAAATCCCATATAATCAGGGCGGCATATGAATTATTTTTAAAGCTGAAAACCAAAATTAAAAAAGTCAAATAACAGCTAAATCCCGAGGTATAAGTCATACCTCGGGATTTGTAATATTTTGTCAGCAAATTGTAATCGAATTTTGTTGAAATCTGTCATTTACTGTGATAATATATGCAAGGTGATAAAAATGACTAAGAAAAAAGCGGTCGTTATAGCGTCCGTATTGGCAGCTACCGTATTATTGGCAATAATTGCAGTAGTGCTGGTTGCTCTGTTTACCGCACAGCCGAGCATCACGGTTTCGGGCTCGACAAACAACGAAATCGAAGTGTTTTCAAATGAAAAAATTCCCGAAAGCACCGCAAGTGTAAAAATTTTATGGATGACCTTCGGGCTTGATACAAGGGTAACCGGCCAAATAGATACAAACAAAACAGGCAGTTACAGTATTACATACGAAACAAGCTTTATAAACAAAACTTCTAAGGTCACAAAAGAGTTTACGGTGGTCGATAAAACCGCCCCCGAAATCGAAACCGAAGTAGAAAGTATCCGGCTCGAGTATAATAGCGATATAACCCCCGAGGACATTACAATACCATTTACCGCAAAGGATAACTACGACGGCGATATAACCGATAAGGTGGTAAAAACCGTAAACGATAAGGTGCTTACTCTCTCGGTAAGCGATTCGTCGGGCAATGCTGCCGAGCTTAGCATAAATATATCTTTCAGCGACGGCGTGCGCCCCACTATTGTGCTTAACGGCCCTTCTACGGTCTATGTGGCGGCAGGAAGCAAATTCAGCGACCCCGGTTACACAGCCAGGGATAATATGGATGGCGATATAACCTCAAAGGTTAAAACCTCCGGCAGTGTCGATACCTCAAAATCGGGCACCTATTATAAGGACTACACAGTAACCGACGCTTCGGGAAATTTTGTGAAAATAACCCGTAAAATTATTGTCTACGGCTCCAATACTGCCGAGGATTATAAGGACGTTACCAAGGGCGGTAAAACCGTTTACCTCACCTTCGACGACGGCCCCGGCGCATACACCTCAAGGCTTCTCGGCTACCTAGATAAATACGGTGTAAAAGCAACCTTTTTTGTAACCAATCAGTTCCCTCGTTATCAGCATATAATAGGGGATATTCACAGTAAAGGCCATAAGGTGGCAATACACACCAAAACTCATAAATGGAGCATTTATAACAGCGTCGAAAACTTTATGGCCGATTTTAACGGTATGCAAAGGATTATTAAGGACCAAACCGGATTTGAAACTAACATTTTCCGTTTTCCCGGCGGCACTAATAATACCGTAAGTAAGAGCGGCTGTAAGGGTATTATGACCACCCTTAACAAACAACTGGCAGACGCAGGATATTTTGCTTTTGACTGGAACGTCGACAGTTACGATTCCAGAAGCAGTACAAAAACCCAGGATATAATCGCAAAAACCATAAGCCAAATTTCAGACAGAAATTCCGCTGTGGTGCTTATGCACGATATTCACCTTAAAACGGTAGAAGCCGTACCCGCAATCATAGAATATTGTCTGGAAAACGGCTATACCTTCAAGGTTCTCGACGAAAGCTCCCCCAGGGTTCAGTTCAAACCTGCAAACTAAATAAAAAAATAAATACGGCATCCGCAAAAATGGCGGGTGCCGTATTTTCGTTTAGTCGCAGTATTTAACTATTTTATCGAAGGGTAGTTTATTAAGAGTATAGTGCCCCGTAACCCTGTCGGGCAGGTCGTAATCACACCAGACTACGCTCCTTTCGCTGTAAAGCAGAGCAACCGCCCTTTTTATACCTTCGGGTCGTTTATAGCTTTTTGTTTTTTCAAGGAAATGCTTGGCCGTTTTTAAAAATTCATCCTCAATGCGTAAAAAATCGGGAATTTTACCGTCGGCCACACTTCTCATTCGGTCGCAAAGCATAATATCTCGCAGACGTGCGCTGTCAACTCCTTCAAAGGTGGATAAAACGGCAAAAAGTTGCCTGCCGTATTCATCCAGCGAAAGACGATGGCCTTCACCAAGCCCTTCGGATATTTTTGCAAAAACATCGAAAGGAGTAAACCCTAATCCTTCAAGGTAATTGAGGGTTTCGGTAAATCTTCCGCTGTTATAGGTGCGCTCCACTACGTCTTCAATCTTTTTAAGCAACAGGATTTCTTCTTTAGAAATATGGGGAGTATCTATTACCTCGTAAGGGGGAAACTCCGAAAAGGTACAGGGAAATTTTTCTGAGTCCTCCCTCATATCTGCGCCGTGAAGCAACTTTAAAAATCCAAGCTGCAGCATATTGGCTTTAAGGGAATATGCGGTGTTAAAGCTTTCCTTGAAACTTTCGAGATTCTCCATCGGCAGTCCTGCAATAAGGTCGATATGAATATGCATATTTCGTGCTTGGGTCAGCATAATAATGTTTCTTTTAAGAAGCTCGCAGTCGGTTTTTCTGTTTATATGGGAAAGGGTTTCGGCATTGAAACTCTGCATACCTATTTCAAGCTGGAAAAGCCCCTTGGGTGCGCCGCTTAAAAGTTTGAGCAGCTCCTGGTCCAGAATATCCCCCGCAATCTCGAAATGAAAGCAAAGATTTTCGGGGATTTGATTGCCGTAGTGCTGAATTACAAACCGAATTATCTCCTTTGCGCGCCTTTTGTTGGCGTTAAAGGTGCGGTCAACAAATTTTATGGTTTGAGTTTTGCTTGCGGCCAGCATCAGTATTTCGCTTTTTATGCGGTTAATGTCGAAATACCTGACTCCGCCGCATCTTCCCGAAAGGCAAAAGGCGCATCGGTAAGGACAACCTCTGGAGGTTTCAAAGTATACCATCCTTCCGCCCAGAGTGTCGAAGTATTCGTCACAGTAGGGGGAGGGAGGCTCATCCGCTGAAATATAAGGCTCAGAAATAATCGCTGAACCCTCTTTTTTGTAGCAGATACCACAGTTTTCGGGTTCTTTTCCTTTTTGAATGCAGTCGGCAAGATATGCGAAGGGATATTCTCCCTCGCCGCAAATCACGTAGTCCAGGAAATCACATTCCAAAAGCACAGACTCAGCATTGTAGCTCACTTCCGGACCACCGAAAACCATCCTGCATTCGGGCAAAAGCTCCTTTACTCTTTTGGCCAGAGCCTTAAGGTAGGTAATGTTCCATATATAACAGCAAAAGCCTATAATGTCGGGATGCTTTTCGGTTAATCTTTCTATAACCGTATCGGGCGCTTCGTTTATTGTGCCCTCAACAACAGATACCGAAGGAGCCGTTTTGCAGTAGGCCTTAACACCCGCTCTCAGGCACCAGGCCGCAAGGGAGGAGTGGATGTATTTAGAGTTTATCTGGCAAATAACAACCTTCATATAATCACCTAAAAACAGGCGACTGTTCAGTCGCCCGTTTCTTTATTTTATCATATTTATAAGTTCGCTCAGACAGGTTTCAAACCGTACACCGTACCAATGGTCGCTGTGGTCGACTGTATTTTTAATGCAAAGCAGAGTAAAATCTGCCGCAATTTTTGCCGCATCAAAAAGACTGTTTCCCTGCATAAGAGCGCCCACAAAAGCCGAAGCATAAACGTCTCCCGTGCCGTGACAGCCGGCACCAACCCTGTCGTGTTCATAGTATTTGATTTGGTCGTTTTCCAAAACTGCAACTCCGTTTTTACTTTGGTCGAAAGCAACTCCCGTAAGAATAACGTTGCCGCCGCACAAGTCTTTAAGTCGGGCAAGCAGTTTTTCTATGTAATCGCGGTCGTAACAGGTTTTGTACTCTGTATCGGTCATAAGACAGGCCTCTGTGATGTTGGGCAGTATTATATCCGCCTCGCGGCAGAGCTTTTTCATTTCCTCAACGTAGGCCATATCAAAGCCGGTATACAGCTTTCCGCCGTCTGCCATAGCAGGGTCGACGATTTTAAGACCACCCTCTTCTATGCAGTCGAGTATAACCTCTTTAACTATCGAAATCTGCTTAGCACTTCCCAGATAGCCGGTGTACAGGGCAGAAAACTTAATATCTTGTGCCATCCAGCATTGGCGGATGTTGGGCATTTCGTCGGTAAGGTCGCAAAAGGTAAACTCGCTAAAGGCGGTGTGGTTTGAAAGCACCGCAGAGGGGAGTATTGCCGTTTCGATTCCGCAGGCTGAAATTATGGGCAAGGCCACCGTAAGAGAGCACTGTCCCACGCAGGAAATATCCTGAATTGTTAATACTTTTCTATTCATAAATTTCACCACATAGATTATATGCCTGTTTATATCGATTGTCAACCTTGACGGCTAAAAAGACGGTACTCGGCCATAAGTTTTTGTGAGATTTTATTCATCTGCTCGGGGTCAACCTTCAAAACCTTGCGGTCATAGGTGTAAAGACCGTTCGTTTCGTCCTCTACGTCGCTTACCTGTGTAAGCACTGCGGCACAGAGCCCCTCGTCCTTTATGGCGGCTAAAACCTCGTCGTAAAGCAGGTCAAGAGCCTTTGAAAACTCGCCCCTGTCGGTAAAGAATTTATATCCGTAGGTCTTTTCGGTGTTGAAGGAATGTTCTGCTATCTTGCAGGAATATCCGCCGAATTCCGAAAGCACTAAAGGCCTGCCGTCATTTTTTAAATGTATGGGCTTAAAGTATATGTGTTCGCTGAGAACGTCGCTTTCTCCTGTCCAAAACCAGCCCGAGGTAGCATCCCACACCCTTGTGGAGTCGATGGATTTTGCCAGCTTGTACATATTTACCGCATCAAACTGACCCCAACCCTCGTTAAATAGGGTGTAATACACTACCGAAGGATGACTGTAAAGATGGGAAAGGGTAGCTTCCATATCCTTTGTGAAGCTATCGCGCCTGGTTTTGCTCGCCCTGTGAGATATGCCTCGTTTAAGGCCGATAGTGGGCAAAGCGGTGTCTATAACAAAATTATATCCGCCGCTGTTTACCAGGTCCTGAAAAACAGCCATTCCGTATTT
>JAXJWR010000154.1:0-5979 GCA_036307905.1 Acutalibacteraceae bacterium | reverse complement strand
GGTAAGACCCTGGTGGCCATCCTGCCCACCTACCTCAACGCCCTGGCAGGCCGGGGTGTCCATGTGGTCACCGTCAACGAATACCTGGCAAAGTACCAGTCCGAGTGGATGGGCAAGGTCTACCGCTTCATGGGACTTTCCATCGGCCTCATCATCCCCGGCATGAACCCCCACCAGCGCCGCGCCGCCTACGCCGCGGACATCACCTACTGCACCAATAACGAGCTGGGCTTCGACTATCTTCGCGATAATATGGTCATTTATAAAGAACAGCGCGTTCAGAGGGGACATCACTTTGCCATCGTGGACGAGGTGGACTCCATCCTTGTGGATGAGGCCAGAACCCCTCTTATAATCTCGGGTCAGGGCGAACAGTCTACCGAGCTTTATACCTGTGCAAACCGTCTTGCAAAGGGACTTAAGTGCGTGCGTGTTAAAGAAACCAACGATAAACAGTCTGATGAAGAACAGGCATTTGATGGTGACTATGTTGTAGATGAAAAGGCAAAAACCTGCGTCCTCACACCCTCGGGCGTTAAAAAGACCGAGGAATATTTCGGAATCGACAATCTTAACGATGCTGAAAATATAACCATCTCTCACCACGTTCAGCAAGCCATACGCGCCCACGGAATTATGAAACGCGACGTAGATTACGTCGTAAAAGACGGTGAAGTAATAATCGTTGACGAGTTTACCGGCCGCCTTATGTTCGGCCGTCGCTATAACGAGGGTCTCCACCAGGCAATAGAAGCTAAGGAAGGGGTTAAGGTCGCACACGAGTCCAAGACCCTTGCCTCCATAACATTCCAGAACTTCTTCCGCCTTTATACCAAGCTTTCGGGAATGACCGGTACTGCCATGACCGAGGAGGCCGAGTTCCGCGAAATCTATAAGCTTGACGTTATCGAAATCCCCACCAATAAGCCGGTTATCCGTATCGACGATGCCGACGTGGTATATAAAACCGAAAAGGGCAAATTTAATGCTGTTTGTGATGCTATTGAAGAGTGCAACAAAAAGGGCCAACCTGTGCTTGTGGGCACAATAACCATCGAAAAATCCGAGATTTTAAGCGGAATGCTCAAGCGTCGCGGCATTAAGCATAACGTGCTCAATGCAAAGCACCACGAAAAAGAAGCCGAGATTATTGCCCAGGCAGGAAAATTCGGTGCCGTTACCATCGCCACCAATATGGCAGGACGCGGAACCGATATTATGCTGGGCGGTAATGCCGAATATCTTGCCAAGGCAGAGCTTAAGCACCGCGGATATTCCGACGAAGTAGTGGCCGAAGCAACAGGCTACGGCGATACCGACGACGAGGTGATTCTCGCCGCTCGAAATGAATTTGCTGAGCTTTACGCAAGTTTCAAGGCAGAAATTGCACCTGAAGCCGAAAAGGTTTGTGAGGCAGGCGGACTTTTCATCATCGGTACCGAGCGTCACGAATCCCGCCGAATCGACAATCAGCTCCGTGGCCGTGCAGGCCGTCAGGGCGACCCTGGTTGCAGCCGTTTCTACGTTTCTCTTGAAGACGACCTTATGCGTCTTTTTGGTGGAGAGCGTATAACCGCTATTATGAATACCCTCAACGTTGACGAGGATATGCCCCTGCAAAACGGAATGCTTTCGAAAACCATCGAATCGGCCCAGGGTAAAATAGAGGCCAGAAACTTTGCTATCCGTAAAACCGTGCTTGAATATGACGACGTTATGAACCGCCAGCGCGAGCTGATTTACGGACAAAGAAATCGCGTTCTCGACGGTGAGGACATTCACGAAACCGTACAGAAGATGATAAACGCATTCATCGAAAACGAGGTTAAGTTATTCTGTTCGGAGGAAACCGTAGACGAATGGAACCTTAGCGGCCTTCGGGAGCAGTTTGCAGGCTGGATCCTTCGCGAAGGGGATCTGGAATATTCCTACGAGGAACTTAACGAGCTGGAGCTTGAGGACGTTGCCGACCTTATCAAGACCAGAGCGGCCGAGCTTTATGCCGCCCGCGAGGAGGAATACGGCTCTGATGTAATGCGCGAGCTTGAGCGTGTAATGCTTTTAAAGAGCGTCGATATAAACTGGATGGAGCATATTGATGCTATGGACCAGTTAAAGCAGGGAATTAACCTCCGTGCATACGGTCAGCACAATCCTGTTATCGAATACCGAAATGAAGGCTTCGATATGTTCGATGCAATGAACAATGCCATCCGCGAGCAGACCGCCCGTTACGTTTTAACCGTAAGAATTGCCAAAAACACTACCGTACAGCGCGAAAAGGTTGCCGAGGAGACCTCCACAGGTCAGACGGGAACCGTTCGCGGAAAGGGTGTTGTAAGCAAAAACGCCCTTTGTCCCTGTGGCAGCGGAAAAAAGTATAAGCGTTGCTGCGGTAAGGAAGACTAAAAAATCGAAAAACGAGCGCAATCAGGAGTTTTTCGCTGCTCGGAGTACCTTCGTACGCCGTCGCACCGAGAAAACACCTTCTGCAGCTCGTTTTTTTATTATTCACTAAACACTATTCGTATCCTATTTCCTATACTTCTGCCCGTATTCCGCAGGAGTTATCCCGAAATGCCGTTTAAAACAGCGCGAAAAGTATCCCGGGTCGGAAAAACCACATTCACTTGCAATCTCCCCTAAAGAAAGCATTCCCGCCTTTATCATCTTTTTTGCCTTTTCCAAACGCAGTATTCTAATATAAATCATAGGCGAAAGTCCGGTAACCGCCTTAAATCTTCGGCAAAAGTAGGTTTCGTCATATCCAAAACGAAGGCTAAGCCCCGCCGACGAAATATCCTCGCAAAAATGCGTTCCTATAAAGTCTAGAACCTCTTTAAATCTTCCGCTGTCGGGGGTCGCGTTTTGTATTCCCGATAGATTATTTTTAAGAATCAGCCCCACCAGTCGGTATATTTCTCCCACAATAAGAAGGGCAGATATTTCGTCGTTACTTTTATAAAGCTCCAAAATTTTTCCGGCCGACTCCACCGTTTCGGGGTCGGCAGTTTTTGTATCCAGCATAAACTTTTGCTCGTGAAGAGGGGTAAGGTATTTGTTGCTGATACCCGTCAAATTATAGAATTTGCTTATATCGAACATTATTGCGTCATAAGAAACACCGTCTTTTCCGCTGATTCCGCTGTGGGGCGAGCAGGGAGGGAATATAACAACCTCTCCTACAACGGCTTCCTCCGTCAGGTCTGACGAATGAACAATAAGACTTCCCGAATGAATCACCAAAATCTCCATCCGGTCGTGCCAGTGCATACTGAAGCCGTAGTGCGCTGAAGGAATAAATGGATGCTCGATCACCTTAACGGCGCTATCGCCGTAAAGAACAGGGGTAAGCTCCTTTTGATAATCAAGTTTCAATGCAGTCACCTCAAAAAGTCAAAATCGTCCTGGTATAGGTCTAAATCATTTATACTATCTTTCTTTGTTTATGTTATCATAAAACTGTAAATATTTCAATAAAAAGGAGATTTTGTATGAAAATCGGTGTTTGCATTCAATTTACATCAATGGAAGAAATGTCAAAAAAGTTCAACATCCTTGTTGAAAATAATTTTGACAATTTTCAGCTTATCTGCTGGAAACCCGAGCTTTTTACAGAGGAAAACGCAAAAACCATTGTAGAACTCTGCAAGCAGTACGGTGTAGAGATTTCCGCCTTCTGGTGCGGCTGGGAAGGCCCTGCTGAATGGAACTTTTACGACGGCCCCAAAACTCTGGGCCTCATTCCTCCCGAGTGGCGCGAAGTGCGTGTTAAAAACCTCTGCGCAGGCTCCGACTTTGCAAAGGCAATGGGCGTTAAAAACCTTGTTACCCATATGGGCTTTATTCACGAGGATTTAAACCATCCCGAGTTTATACCTTTCTGCGATACAGTTCGTAAGGTTGCCGAATATTGCAAGAAAAACGGACAAAATCTTCTTTTCGAAACAGGACAGGAAACCCCCGTTACTATGCTCCGCTGCTTTGAAAAGGTTGGTATGGATAATCTTGGTGTCAACCTCGATACCGCAAATCTCATTCTCTACGGCAAGGCAAACCCTGTGGATGCGCTTGACGTTTTTGGAAAATATGTTAAAAACCTCCACGCAAAGGACGGCACTTACCCCACCAACGGTATGGAACTTGGCTGTGAAACCCGTATTGGCGACGGTAAGGTAGATTTCAGAGGGGTTCTTTCTGGACTTCATGCCCTTGGCTATAATGGTTACGTAACCATCGAGCGCGAAATCTCGGGCGACGAGCAGACTAAAGATATTCTCTACGCAAGAGAATACTTGCAGAATATAATTGACGATATTGAAGGAGGAAACAAATAATGTTAAAGGTAGGACTTGTAGGTTGCGGCGGAATTTCCGGCGCACACGTACCCGGATGGCAAAAACTTGACGATTGCGAAATTGTCGCAATTTGCGACGTTCGTCAGGAAATGATGGACAAATATCCCGGTCCCCGCCAGTATTTAAGCTTCGACGAAATGCTCGAAAAGGAAGAACTTGACATTCTCGACATCTGCCTCCCCACATATCTCCACGCAGATTTCTCCATCAAAGCAATGGAGAAGGGAATTAACGTAATTTGCGAAAAGCCTATTTCTTTAAACCGTGCCGACGTAGAGCGTGTTTATGCCTGCGCCGAAAGGAACAATGTTAAGTTTATGGTAGCACAGGTTCTTCGCTTCTGGCCCGAGTTTGAAAAGGTTAAGGAGTTCTACGATAACGGCACCTACGGCAAACTGCTCTGCGGCAGAATGCAGCGTCTGGGCAACACCCCCAAATGGAGCTGGGACGGTTGGATGCAGGACGAGAGCAGAAGCGGATACGTTCCCTTCGACCTCCACATCCACGACCTCGACTGGATTATATATACTTTTGGTGCTCCAAAGACCCACACAGTATACAGAAATCAGCGTGTCGAGCAGGATCATTTAACTGTAAACTACGAGTTCGACGGTTTCTACATCAATGCCGAGGCTTGCTGGAACTGGGCACCCACACCTTTCCGCGCAGGCTTCCGCTTCCAGTTTGAAGAGGCAGTTGTTGAGTATGACGGCGCTATGACCATATACCAAAACGACGGCGGGATTATTAAACTTGCCGAAGAGGCAGGTGCTTCGGGCGTTATCAACCTTCCCACTACCGACGCCTACGGTGAAGAAATTAAATACTTCAAGGAGTGTGTTGTAAACAATACACCCGCCGACAAGGTAAAAGCTCACGAGCTTGCCACCGTCCTCGACATTATCGCAACCTTAAAGAAATAAAACAAAAAGCTTCATCCTCGAGGCGCACTCCGTAAGGAAGTGCGCCTCAGTTATATTCGCCTTACGGCGAGTGATATTGCTTCGCAGTGGTATTATGCTTCGCATAGTGATATTGTCCTACGGACAGTTTTAGGGCGAATATAATATCACGAAAACCGTAAGGTTTTCATATCACTTTTGCCTTTGGGCAAAAATATCACTGCAAACGACAGTTTGCAATATAACTTAACCAACCGAAAAAGAAATTTTGTTTTTTCGGCAAGTATTTACCTTTCTCAAAGTATGTAACCCACTATGACACTTTCACAATTCTTGTGTAAAGTGTCATTTGTTTTGTAAAGATAAAAGCAGAGGGAGACACCTTCTTTACGAAGTGTCTCCCTCGGGGTGGTTTTTTAATACTCTTTAAGCTTTCTAAGAAATTTAAAGGTTTCCTTTTCTCCTTTTTCGCGAAGCATAATAAGACATTTTTCCAAAAGCGCAGCCGTTTCAGGGTGCATATACAGCCGTGCGTTGCCCCTTGCAAAATAGTCGTAAGGGTGGGCGTCGGTATAATTTTTGCCCTGATATATCTTGCTGGCGGCAACACGGTCGCAAAACATCTCTTTAAAGAATTTAACGGGCATTTTCACAGGCTCGTATTTTTTTGTTTTAGAACTTACGTCGTGCCAGTATTCGAAGTGGTGACGGTTTCTGCC
>JAXJWR010000153.1:0-1327 GCA_036307905.1 Acutalibacteraceae bacterium | reverse complement strand
GGCCCTAACGGTGCAGGTAAGACCACTCTTTTCCGTCTCATCATGGGACTGGAGACCGCCGACGGTGGTACATTCGAGGTGGGAGACACTGTAAAATTAGCATACGTAGACCAGACACACAAGGATATTCTCCCCGAAAAATCGGTGTACGAAGTAATGAGCCAGGGCAACGAGACCATGCGTCTCGGAGGTCGCGAAATAAACTTCCGCGCCTACCTCTCACGCTTCAACTTCTCGGGCGCCGACCAGGAAAAGCTCTGCGGTGTGCTCTCGGGTGGTGAACGTAACCGCTTGCACTTGGCCATGGCGTTGAAGGAAGAAGGCAACGTGCTCCTCCTCGACGAACCTACCAACGATATCGACGTGAACACCCTCCGTGCGCTCGAAGAAGGTCTCGAAAGCTTTGCCGGTTGTGCGGTGGTTATCAGCCACGACCGTTGGTTCCTCGACCGTATTTGTACGCATATCCTCGCCTTCGAAGGAAACAGCGAGGTATTCTTCTTCCAGGGATCGTATTCAGAATACGAAGAAAACAAGATGAAGCGTCTGGGCAACGAAGAGCCTAAGCGTGTTCGTTATCGTAAGCTGATGGAAGACTAAACTAAATACTTTTTCGTGCCGTAATAAACGGACACAGACGGAGAAGTGGGTGTGTTGTCATACACATCCACTTCTTTTTTTTATGTCTATAATAGCGTATTCTCTGTTCTTATCTGCACATATCCGAATATTTTGTGCATAATATTTTGCTATGATTTAAATAATGTGTATATTTGCACAGTTTTTAAGAACTTGTGCAGAAAATTAAGATTTTACACATTATATATATATATGGAAAACGAAAAGAGTTTCATTGCCTTAATTGAGAAGAGTATCAAGAAACATTGGGATTTAGACGCCTTGACCGACTACAAGGGCGTTACCCTTCAGTATAAGGACGTAGCACGTAAGATAGAAAAGCTCCACATCCTGTTCGAAGAAACCGGTGTAAAGCCGGGCGACAAGATTGCCGTGTGCGGTCGTAACATGTCGCACTGGGGTGTAGTGTTCCTCTCGGCAGTAACCTACGGAGCCGTTATTGTACCTATCCTTCACGAATTCAAACCCGACCAAGTACACAACATCGTGAACCACTCTGAGGCGAAGCTCCTGTTCGTAGGCGATGTAGTTTGGGAAAACTTGGACGAAACCGCCATGCCGAACCTCGACGGTATCATCATGGTGAACAATTTCAGCATCCTCGTTTCTCGCAACGAAAAGCTCACTTATGCCCGCAAGAACCTCAACGCCTTGTTCGGTCATAAGTATCCTGAATACTTCCGCAAGG
>JAXJWR010000152.1:0-4909 GCA_036307905.1 Acutalibacteraceae bacterium | reverse complement strand
AGGTAGGAAATTCCGTCTGCGTCCATTAAACGGAAAAGCTCGTAAATCTCGTCGTCGAAAAAGGCTTCGGCACGACTGCGGACTGTTCTGGCGTCGGCGGCTCCACCCTGAGCAAAAATCAGTGAAGTAAATACCCTCTCGTCGATTTCAACCTTTATACCGATTTCGTTTTCGAAGTTCTTGGCGTGCCTTAAAACCTCACGTTTGGCAATACCCACAAGGTCTTTTGCCGACATATGATTGAACATAACCACGTTACCCGAGGCAAAGCGAGAACACATTGCGGCCGGGAAATACGGAACACCGGTTTCCGGATTGGCATCCTTTTGAAGTGCACCTAAAATGACCTTTCTGGAAATCATCGAAAAGTCTGTACTGTCGGTGTCCTCGTAAACAGGTCTGCCGGCATTGGTGGTGAAAATTATAATTGCATCGGTAAAAGAAACCTCTTTATCGGTATGGTTGTCGCGCAGACGTCCTGCATCAAGAAGCTGCAGGAAAAGATGTATAACATTTATATGCGCTTTTTCTATTTCGTCGAAAAGCAGAACACACTTGGGGTTTTTATCCACAAAGGAGGTAACGTTACCCGGTTTTGAATCCTTGTAAACCTTATCAGAACCGCAAAACTCGATATTAGCCTCTTTATTGGAGTATTCACTCATATCGAATCTCATAAAAGGAAGTTTTAGTGCTTCTGCTGCCTTCTCGGCCAAAAAGGTTTTACCTACACCGGGAGGTCCTGCAAAAAGGAAGGTTGCACCCGGTCTTTTTCTGGTTTTGTCGGTTACGCTTAAAAGCTCGGCCTGGAAATAACCTGTTGTAAAAATACTGATTGCGTTATCCTGACCGAAAACCACCTGTGAAAGGTCGTTTTGAAGCTTTTTAACCCTATCGGTAAGATTTCCTGCAAACTTTTTAGCATCTTCCTTACCCTCGGGCGCGGAAAATTCAGGCTCGTTATTAGCGGCAATCTTCTTACCGAGTTCCTTTTCCAGACGCACTGTTGACCCGCCAGAGGAGCCAGACAAAGCCTCGCGGAAACATTTTTGCATTTTTTCGTTAGGTTCTTTAAGAAGTACCTCAAGCACTATTGTAACGTCAATTACCGATACCTTTAAGGATGCGGCACGAAGTCTGGCATCGCAGAGTTTCTTTTGAAAATACAGCCCGTCCATATAGGAATAGCTTTGTTCGTCGTTGGCTGTATTGATAAAAGCTATTTTAAGTGCAGACAAGTCACCTTCAAAGCAGTTTTTAAGAATATTTGCGCATTTTTCAATCTCCTGCGCTGTGTTCTCATCTGCCTTTACGCTTCCGTCAATAACCGAAAGCAATGCGGCAAAAAAGCGTTCGGCCGTAGCGGCGCCCTCTTTGTTGCCTATTTTCTTACACAAATCTATCACATACGACAGAAGTGTGGAATTCTGTATATCGGACACTTGTTACACCTCGCTTAATACTTAGAAATGAAATCAGAAACCGAAATTATTCCGTTATTCAGCGCCATAAACTTATCGTTGTACTGGTCCACAACACAGCTGGAGCAGTAAACAATATATTCGATAAGTCCCTGGCCAATCTCGCTATCGATAAAGGAAACGGTTTGTTTAAAGAACAGACATCCGGTCTTTATATCATAATCAAAGGAGCCGTCGGGAAGTCCGTAGGAGGCAACGCAGGCTGCAATAGCACCATCTACGAGCTTATCCTGTTTGAAATTAAAGGGCATAGGAGAAAGCACCCTTATAAGCTGTCTGGAAACGTCTACCATCATCAAAAAGCGCATCGGTATATCTTCGCCGTGCAGTTCCAATTCAACGATGAGTTTATCTTCCTTTTTTGTGTAATGCCAATTCTTGCTGTCTAACACTGCGCAAAGCTCTTCATAAACCTTTTTTGCGCGAACTAATTTCATATCATCCATTTTGCTATCTCCTTTTCCCTAATTATTACCATTTTCGATAAAATAATCGATTTTAAGCTTTCCTTCTGCAAGCATCTGGAATTTATCGTTAAAATCTTCAATGGTTTGTATAGAACAAATAAATAGATATTTAAGTGTTTCTATACCTACGGTGCTGTCGATATAACAGTTGCTTATTTTAAAGAAAAGACTTCCTTCTTTTACGTTAAAATCAAAATTTCCGTCGACAAGTTTACTGTTGGTAACGCTGACGGCAATAGCCATATCAATGCGTTTATCTTCGGGAACCTCAACAGGAATATACGAAAGAACGTGTATCAGTTCCTTTTCGGCGTTTACCTGCATATTGATTGTAATGGGAAGGTCGTCCCCCTGCATTGCGCAGTTTATCATAAACTTTTCATCGTTACGGTCGAATTTCAGATTAAAGGAATCAAGCATTTCGCATATCTTTCCATATATATTCTTTGCTTTTTCAATTTTCATATTGTTTTCCTCCACTTAAATTTTACATAAACTTTCTATAAATTCTTCCTGTGAAACGGTATCGCAGTCGTATATGACTTGAATATCCAGTTCAGCCGCTCTGGCGCAAAGACTTTCACCGCTTGCGCCAAGTTTATCAAGCTCGGGGGCGACAAGAACTTTTTTTGCGTATTTACCGCCGAAACGCTTTGCAACCGCTTCTAATTTATAAAGCTCGTCCACCCTTACGTCACCGTTTTTGCAGGATATAAATACAGGGACAAAATCCTTCATCAGCATAACGTCAATTTCGTTATCTATATTAACTTTGCCCTCTTCGTACTTTCCGTCCCAATCAAGAACGGCTCCGCATATGACATCATTATAAACCGGAGTACCATCGATATTTTCGCATTCCATTGCACAAACGGTAACATAAAGTTCAAGAATTTGCCCTGCTTTGGTAAGGCATCTTTTAATTTGTTCGTTTTTAAACCTGAATTCGATAACCTTGGAACCTATTTTTAAATTGCTTATAAGTCTTGCGTTTTCCAACGATTTTAACAGGTTTTCATCAAAAACAGGCTTGATTTTTTTGTTATCGAGAATATGTACTGCCGCTTCCTTATCAACAACTACTTCCAGACCATCGTTTTTATACATAAGCTCGCCTAATACTGTCATTTGAAGATTCCATAGCCTGTTATCCTCAAGACAGATTTTTCGCATCTTAATTAAATCGCAAACGAAGTCGGGGTTTAAATCCCAGCGGTATGTAGCATCCTCCCTCTCGTCGTAAAGGATTTTACCTCCGTAAATTTTAATGTTTTCCTCCACGGTAATTTTTGCGGGATAAGAGTTTATTATATTTCCGTCGGCATCACAATCGAGAAACTTACCGCTGTTCACATTATATCGATGCAGTTGCACCTTTTCGGGATTTTGCGAGTATACAATTCCTACGGCAACCAAATAAAGATCATCACCACCCGTAAGGTCGAATGCACACTCGTCATTTTCCTTTACGATTATGTTCAGCGTCTCAACTATGCTGAGCAAATTATTTCGGTTTGCGGTTTTTTTGGTAAACTCGATATTCTTGCCTCTTTTTTCGGCAATCTCGCGGTAGATGCTTATGGCATTTTCAAGTTTCTTTCCGCTGTCGCCAACGAAAACAACCTTATCAACATTTCCGCCAAAAACACCGAAAACATTTTCTATGGCGTTTTTGTCAAAAAATTCCACTACCGTCATAGCGCACCCCCTACTTTAGTTTTATAAACTCGTTAAGCTCGTCGGTATATATATCCAATACATTGAGGAGCTTATCGGTTGCAGGATTTTTTATAAACAGCAGTACAAGCGACAAAAATGTGTTCCAGGTCATTTCGCGTTTTTTGTTTTCGATTGATATTACGGTACTTCTGCTTACACCGATTTTGTCAGCAAGTTCTTCCTGAGTAAGTCCTAGGGCGGCCCTAAGCATAGGAAGATTGATTGTCATATTATTTATAAGTTCTTCCTTATTGATTTTTCTCTCCATAGTCCACCCCTATTCGCTGATGATACGATCGATAATGCCATATTCAAGGGCATCCTCAGCGAACATCCAGTTGTTTCTGTCGGTGTCTTTTTCTATATCTTCTATTGAATGTCCGGTATTTTCGGCAAGAATTTTATTAAGGCGGTCCTTAACACGTTGCATCTGCTTTGCTTCAAGAATTATATCGCTGGCCTGTCCACGCGCACCACCTAACACCTGGTGAATCATTATCTGGCTGTTTTCGAGTGCATATCGCTTGCCTTTAGTGCCTGCGGAAAGTAAAAACGCTCCCATACTGGCCGCCATTCCCACGCAAATAGTGGAAACGTCGCATTTAAGTTTACGCATTGTATCGTAAATTCCGAATCCAGCCGAAACCGAGCCTCCCGGAGAATTTATGTATACCGAAATTTCTTTATCGGGGTCGAGAGATTCAAGATAAAGCAGCTGGGCAATAACCGAACAAGCAAGGTCGTCGTTTATTTCGTTGAATATAAGAATTATTCTGTCCTTAAGCAGTCGCGAGAAAAGGTCATAGCCCTTTTCGCTGCTGCCGTCTTTCTCGTAAAAGGTAGGATTTAAAATCATAATCATTTTCCTTTCTGTTATTTATTTCCGGGTTTGCCGTTTTTGTCATCCGGCTTCCATTTGAAGAGCTCGTCGTTTTTCTGTTTTATAAGATCGTCTAAAGATAGTCCTGACACAATGTCATCCAATTCGTCTACAGCGGCAAAATCATCCAGCTCACCGTTTTGCTCTTTTTCGTATTCATCCGAGAAAGGACAAAGCCTGTTTCCGTATTTCACCTGATAGTGAAGGTCATCTACCGAGAACAGTTCCACCGCAGGCATATCTATAGGTTCAATAGGTATGGGGGCGTATCCCTTGAAAGGCTCATACATATCTATGTCGGCCATTTCGGTTATTATAGGGTACTGGCGGGCGTGCATTATAAGGACTTCGCCCTTTTCTTT
>JAXJWR010000151.1:0-18401 GCA_036307905.1 Acutalibacteraceae bacterium | reverse complement strand
TCCAGAGAACAACACCGCATCCACCGTGCCGCAGGGTGAAACCCTTGATATGCTTCCTTCCGAAATGCCGCAAAAGTTCGTTTTAACAACAAAATCAGGCGTCTGGAAGACCGAAATCACACTTAAACATGACGGTGCCTTTACAGGGAAATTCACCGAAAAGATTGCCGAATACAGCGAAGAATTCGGTTATCCCAACGGCAAAATAATGGTTTGCGATTTCACGGGAAAATTTGTAAATTTTATTAAGGTAGACGAATATACCATTGCTATGAAGCTTGATAAGGTAGATGCAGCCTATGCTACCGAGGAATTCTGGATAGAGGACGGCATTTGGTATGAAACCACCGCCCCGATAGGCATTGAGAACGGCGAATGGTTTTACATTTACCTGCCCGGAAAACCCACCTCCGATTTAGATAAAGCATTCACCATGTGGTATATAAATTCTGACACCATTCCCGACAAGCTGGATGTATACGGACTCTACAACGCGTCCGCAAGATATGCATTTTTTGGATAAAAAAATAAAACCTTCGATATCATTGTATCGAAGGTTTATTTTTATATCAGGCCGTAAGCACGGCAAATTATATAGGCTGTATAGCCGAGATATGCAACCAGAGATATTATACCCTCTCCCCTTGTGCAGCTACGTTTTGTAAATGAGAAAAACAGCATAAGCACCGTTGCAACAAGTAGTATTACGGTATCTACCAGCATAACGCTTTCCACGCTAAAGGGGTGAATAACAACGGTAGTACCCAGAATGAAAAGCAGGTTGAAAATGTTGGAGCCAATAACGTTACCTACTGCAAGCTCGCTTTCTCCTTTTCGGGCGGCAACCACCGAAGTAACAAGCTCGGGCAAAGAAGTGCCGATGGCGCAAATTGTAAGACCAATTAGAGTCTGACTCATACCGAAGGTTTCGGCAATACTTGTAGCGCTGTTTACAACAAACTGTCCGCCAAGAATTATCATACCAAGGCCCACAAGGAGCAGAACTATACTTTTGGGCAGAGGCATCGTTTTGGTTTCGTCCTCCACCTTTACGCGATTCTTGATGCTTTGGTAAACCATCCATCCAATATATACGGCAAAAAGCGTCAGCAGTATAATTCCTTCCAAAAGTGAAAGCTTTCCGTCAGCAATCATTGGGATAAACAGCAGGGTGGTACAAATAGCCCAAGGAAAATCTCGTTTAAGTGTACAGCCTGCGGTGGGAATGGGCTTTATCATCATACAAATTCCCAAAATGAAAAGCAGGTTAAAAAGATTAGACCCTAGAACATTTCCTACGGCAATTTCGTTGCTTCCCTGTATTCCCGCAGTAATGCTGACAGCCGCTTCGGGAGCGCTTGTTCCCATAGCGACTATTGTAAGGCCGACGATTGCCGCAGATACCCCGAGCTTTCGCGCCAGAGATGCGGCACCGTCAACAAAGAAGTCGGCACCCTTTACTAAAAGTGCAAATCCGATAATCAATAAAATATAGTCCATAACTTTCCCCCTAAATAAGACCGAAAGCTCGAACGATTATATAAGCGAGATATGCCGCATATAAAGTCACAGATACAGAGCCTTTAACTTTTTGCAGTCGTGTTCCGTGGAGAGAAAAAAGATACATTATAACCGTAAAGCCCAGAAGAAGAACCGAATCTATTAAAATTCCGGATGCCATATCTATTTCAACGGGATTGATGGATGCGGCCATACCAAGGATAAAGAGCAGGTTAAACATATTAGAACCTACCACATTACCGATAGCCATATCGCACTCGCCCTTTTTAGCTGCCACTATGGAGGTAACAAGCTCGGGCAGGGAGGTTCCGCAGGCGACTATGGTAAGGCCAATAAGCATCTCACCAACACCCCAAGAGCGAGCAATTACGGTGGCGCTTTCTACTACCCAGTCGCCTCCCACTACAACCAGCGTTAGTCCTACTGCAAGAAACAGTATGCTCTTAGGCCAGGAAAGGGTTTCGACCTCTTCCTCGGCGGGAGTTCTGTTCTTTATGGTTTTATAAACTACATATCCCAGATAGGCTACGAAAACGGCAAGTAGGATGAAGCCTTCTACCCTTCCGATGACGGGACTTCCCGTGGACAAATGGAAAAAAGCAATCATAACAATTACCATAGCCGTAGCCACCAGATTCCAGGGGAAATCGCGCTTAAGGATTTCTTTGGTGGTGGGAAGCTTAGTAATTAACATACATATGCCCAAAACCACCAGCAGATTAAATAGGTTAGACCCTACAACGTTACCAAGAGCAATTTCGTTTTTTCCTGCAACCGATGCCGAAACGCTTACTGCCGCCTCGGGAGCGCTGGTGCCCAAAGCCACCACCGTAAGACCAATAATTGCCGAAGAAATTCCCAGTTTTTTTGCCATTGAAGCCGCGCCGTCTACAAACATATCGGCACCTTTTATAAGTGCAATAAAACTGATAATAAGAACCACATACGGAAGTATAGGCGATAGCCCTAAAATCTGCTCAATCATACCTTCAGTCTCCTTTTATTATTACAAAATAAAAAGAGACTATTATTACACAGGAAATGTGTAATAATAGTCTCGTCATTTAATGCATTATCCGGCAGGAAAACCTGCGTGATGACGTCTAATGCAACGCTTACGCGCTGACTACTCCCTACTATCTATATTATTATATTATCAAAGGGGCCAAAAAATGTCAAGAATTTTTTGGAAAGTAGTATATCAGTTTATTTTATATCGAGAAATTTAGAAATGTGCTCGAAGCTCTTTCTCATGCTGTAGTCAATAGAATCGAAACCGAGAGGCCAGGTATCCTGCTCTACACAAAGGTGCTTAACACCTGTTGCTTCGGCAATTTTAATAACCTCTTCGAAGTTGATGTTTCCGTTTCCGCACTCGGTAATATAGCCGTCATTGTTGCCGGGAGCAACTGCATAATCCTTAAGATGGAGAATTTCGCAACGTCCTGCAAGCTTTTCGAGCCATTCTTTAATGGAAACGCCGCCCTTCTGGAGCCAATGGGTGTCGAGAACGAAGGAGGTGGTTTCGGGATTGAGTCCGTCAACCAGCATATCCATAATTCTGTCGCCCTCGAGCTTTGCAAACTCAAAAGCGTGGTGATGGTATGTAAACTTCATTCCGTATTTTTTAAGGTTTTCGGCCAGGGTGTTTACCTTTTCGATGTAGGGCATTATTTGTGATTTATCTTTTGAAAGCTCAAACGCGCTGCCTACACCAGCGTTGGTAGTGCCGAGAATACGATGTGTTTTTACATAATCCTCAATATCATTTACATCTGCGGGGAAGCCGTAATGTGTGCCTACAACGGCAAAACCGTTATCGTGAGCGGCAGCAGCATATTCCTCTACCGTACAGGGGAAAGCACCTGCAGTCTGAACCTCGCTATATCCGATAGCGGCCATACGCTCGAAGGTTTTTCTAACGTCTTCGGCATTGGTCATATAATTTCTTACGGAGAAGGCCTGAAATCCAAGTTTATTAAACATAATTTTTACCTCGCTTAAATATTTTCTATTGCTTTAAGATAATCGATGCACTGCTTTGCTTCAACCAGCTGACGGTCGGCGGTGGGTTCGTTTTCAACTACCATATCTACACCGTTTGCCTTAGCCCATTTTACAACCTCAAAAATAGGTGCAGTACCCTGTCCGAGGGGTTTGCCTGCGGTCATATCGCCGTCTTTAAGGTGAATAACGTCAATTCTGTCCTTTAAGGATTCAAGAACATAGATGGGGTTTACAAGACCTCTGTATGCCCAGTAAACATCTATCTGGAACTTGATGTTTGTACGGCGCTGAAGCTCAATATGAGGGATAAGTCCATCGCGGTTGGGAACGAACTCAACCCAATGGTTATGGAACATCAGCTCGATGCCCTCTTTTGCCAGCATAGGCTGATATTTGTTTATCTTCTCGACGGTATCGTCGATTTCTTCCTTAGTGCCAACGGGTACCCAGGGAAGTATGTAGCGCTTGCAACCAAGGGTTTTAAGATAGGCAACAATTCCGTCAAAATCGTTATCAAGCTCACTAAAGCCTGTGTGGGTAGAGTCAACAGTTACGCCTGCTTCGTCGCAGATTTTCTTAAAATCTTCTGCAGAGTAGCCGAAGAAGCCTGCTGCCTCAACCGATTTATAACCCATCTGACCGATTTTAGTAATGGCATCCTTAACATCGGCGGCCATAACGTCTTTGATCGAATAAAGCTGAATTCCGTATTTCATATAAATTCTCCAATCTGCCCTTTGGCAAATTATTTTGAAGATTCCCTTCAAGGTAATTTTAACACACATAAAATTGATGTCAAGAAAAAAATGGCCAAAACTTCTGTGTTTTGGCCATTTTTTAAAGTACAGTTTTAATACAGGTTACAATGTCACCTAAAAAATTAAATTCTTTAATATAATCGAGATTATATTTCATTTTTTCGGGGAGGATATGCTCTATATAAGCCCGGTCTAACGAAAGTCCGTCTGCTGTGAGGCGGGCCATTTTTTGGTCTTCGTCGCGGTAGGCTATGCTTGCCTTAGAGGTTATTCCCGCAGGAAGAAGCAGGGTTGCCATCATTTCCGGAGTATAGGCATCAACATATCTTCTAACCTCGGGACGGGTTCCCACAAAGCTCATTTTACCGGTGAACACGTTAAAAAGCTGCGGAATTTCGTCAAGACGGGCAGAGCGTATCTTTTTGCCAACACGGGTAATGCGGTTATCCCCCGATACGGTTATAAGCGCGCCTTTTTTATCGGCATCGGTAACCATTGTGCGGAATTTATAAATCATAAAATCCTGATTATACGTGGTTACCCGCTTGCTTTTATAAAGGACAGGTCCTTTTGAATCCAGCTTTATCCATATGGCAATAACGGCCATTACGGGAGAAAGAAGTATTATAAGAAGGAGCGAAGCCACTATATCGAACAGACGCTTTAGGATTCGCGAAAAGGACTTTTTCTTTAAAAGGTCGTAATAAGGGCGCACTTCTGCCGTTTTCATATCTTCGGGCAGCTTTTCCCATCGCTTCATCGACAGGCCTCCACAGACTTTATAAAGTTTTCGATAATGTAATCAACCTGTTCGTCGGTAAGGCGGCTGTAAAGAGGCAGGGTTATTTCGTTTTCGTAAAGGGCATATGCGTTGGGATAGTTTTTAATATCGTATCCCAGATTTTTGTAGGCGGTAAGGAGAGGTAATGGCTTATAATGAACGTTGCACGCAATCTCCTGAAGCGCCATTTTTTCGATTATGGCATTACGGGTAAGACGGTCAATTCCGTTTACGCGCACCTGGTAAAGATGTCCGCTGGAAACGTGTTTTTCGTCTTTATGATTCGTAAAGGTTACGCCCAGATTTTTAAATGCCTCGTTATATTTTTCAATAATTTCGTGGCGGCGACGCAACATTTCGCCGTATCGCTCGATTTGCACAATACCGATTGATGCGGCAATATCGGTCATATTACATTTGTATGCGGGGGATATAATATCGTACTCCCAGGCACCGGGCTTGTTTTTGCTGAGTGCCGAGCGGGTTTGACCGTGAAGCGACATCATACGGAATTCGTTATACAAAAGGCCGTTATCAATATCCTTAATATCCAGCCAGGTTAACGCCCCGCCTTCGGCTGTGGTAAGGTTCTTTACGGCATGGAAACTGAAGCAGGTAAAGTCGGCAACGGTGCCCGATATTTTACCGTTTCTGTATGCGCCGAAACCGTGGGAACTGTCGGCAATTACGGCAATTCGTCCGAAAACCTGCTGGAGACCCAGCGCAGGACGGAAAAGCCCCCTCTTATTTTCAATAGCCTTATAGACCCTATCGTAATCGCAGATAACACCGCCGATGTCAACAGGGATTATAGCCTTGGTTTTTTCGGTTATGGCAGCCTCCATCAGGTCGTAATCCATCTCGTAAGAGTCTTTTTGCGAATCGATCATAACGGGGGTGGCGCCAACGTGACAAATAACGCTGCAGGTCGCGGTATAGGTGTAGGCGGGTACGATAACCTCATCGCCGGGGCCTATGCCGAAAACCCTGAGGGTAAGCTCAAGGGCTGCGGTGGCCGAGTTTAAACATACCGCTTTTTTTGTGCCGCAATATTCAGCTATTTTATTTTCAAATTCAACCGCTTTAGGACCCGTTGTTATCCAGCCGGAAAGAATAGTGTCGTGAACGATACGTGCTTCCTGCTCGGTCATATCGGGGGGTGAAAAGGGTATATACATAAACAAACCTCCTGTCAGACAGGGTGTGATGCTTCTCGAAATTAAAGGTCTTTTAGAAAATAATATGAGAATTCATATACATTATAACACATTTACGCAATTTTTCAACAACATTTCCGTTTGTTAACATATCGTTGACAATTTATGCAAAACGTGATAAAATTCAGCAAGGTTAATAACACGGCTGCCACCGGGTAGTGAATGCTTCATTCGCAAAGTATCGTTAGGTCTTAGAAGATACTTTTCGGGTGATTTTTTATTGAGGTAAATATGAAACTTATTGACGCTTTTAAAAAACTTACAAAATTTGAGGCCGCTCTTTGGATATGCTCTATGTCGGTTATTCTTGTTTCTTCCCTTTTTTCGGGCACAGAGGGTATTATTTCGGGGCTTGTGTCACTCATAGGTGTTACCGCCCTCATTTTTATTGCCAAGGGTATGATAACCGGACAGGTGCTTTGTATTATTTTTGCCCTGTTTTACGGCATTATTTCCCTGTTTTTCAAATATTACGGCGAAACCATCACCTACATAGGTATGTCTTTACCAATGGCGGTTGTGTCGCTGATAAGCTGGATTAAACACCCCTATAAGGATACCGAAACGGTGGAAATCGACCGACTTTCAAAGTGGAAAATAGCAGGTATTGTTATCACAGATATTTTTGTCACCTTGCTTTTTTATTTTATACTGAAGGCTTTAGGAACAGCGAATCTTATATGGAGCACCTTTTCCATCACCACAAGCTGGGCGGCGGCCACACTCACCTTTCTGCGAAGTCCCTATTATGCTCTGGCCTACGCTGCAAACGACATTGTGCTTATTGTGCTTTGGACGTCGGCGGCATTTACCGACATTTCCTGTTTGCCTATGATATTTTGCTTTGTAATGTTCTTAGCAAACGACCTTTACGGTTTTTACAACTGGAAACGTATGCAAAAAATTCAGAGCAACGGAATAAATACCGATTTTGCTGTTAACTGAATTTTTCCTCTATAACCGTTATAACGGCGATGAATTCGAGAATAATATTACTTCTTTATCCCGTTTTATGGCATAGTCGAGGGCTGTTTTAGTGCCGCTTTTGCGGTTAACGGGTAGCTCTCCTTCTTCAAAATAGACAATACAAAAATGGCTTTTATCTATCATTGCGAAGTTGCGTTCGATATAGGCGGCTCTGCCTGCGTTTAGTATTTTTTTGGGATAATAGGTTTCTTCATAAGACCTTAACAGATAGGCTTTGTAGTCATCGTCAATTATCGGAAACTCTGCCCTCACATAGACTCGTTTTATGTGAGGGTGTTTTTGTTTGAGTTTAGTAACAAGCTCTAAACATAGGCTGTTAAAGCGGCTTTTACTGCCGAAAAGAAAGGTGTCGACCCCTTCATCTGTTATTAGTTTTTCAATGACCTCCATAAGCCCTGTTTTTAGTTTTTCAGTTTCCTTTATTACTCTATGCCCCAAAAAACAGCAGGTAACATCCTTCATATGCGTTTCACTCCAAGTAAATGATTTATCACCTATTATACATTTTATTTGATTTAAAGTAAATAATCATTTACTTTTGCAAAGTTATAATTTGTCTTGTTTCCTTATAAACTATTTATATAAGGGAGGCGGAACAATGAAAACAGAATTTGCTGATAAGTACATTACTTTAGGTTTAAAAATTGCCTATTACCGTAAAAAGTCAGGTTATACGCAAGAAACATTTGCAGAGTTAATTGACAAAAGCGTAAACTTTGTGGGTCAAGTTGAAGGTCCCGGTATTGTTCGGGGTGTTTCGCTTGAAACCTTATTTAAGATTGCACAGGTGCTGAAAATATCCCCCTCCAAGCTTTTGGAAGAGGACTAGAAAAACAGCGATAATGTGACTATAAATCACATTATCGCTTTGTTTTTGCTAATATTTATTGCCGCTTTGTATGAGACGGCAACCATTTATTATTTATCTGATTCGCAATATTGTTGCGGGAGGAGCAAGCCCCTCCCCTACAACCTGTTAATAAATTGCTTCGATATCCGCACTTTTCCCTTGAGAAGCGCCCCATTTCACCTTAAAAAAGCGCTATGCACGGTTTGATGCATAGCGCTTTTTGTTACGTTATTTAGTCTGCCTTGCTTTCGGCGATAATTTTTTGTGCGATGGCGGCGGGAACCTCTTCATAACGAGCAAACTCGGTATAGAAGGAGCCGACACCACGGGTTACCGAGCGGAGAACTGTGGGGAAATCTGCCAGCTCGCTTTCGGGAACTTCGGCGGTGATTACCATAAGCTTTCCGTCGGGGTCCATTCCCAGCACTCTGCCGCGACGCTTGGTTATATCGCCCATAATATCGCCCGAATTATCGGAAGGAATGGTGGTAACCAGGGTTACAACCGGCTCTAAGAGAACGGGGTTTGCCTCGGGGATACCCGCCTTGAAGGCCAGAGATGCGGCAGTTTTGAAGGCAAGTTCGGAGGAGTCAACGGGGTGATATGAGCCATCGGTAAGGGTGGCCTTTACGCCAACCATGGGATAGCCTGCCAGAACTCCTGTCTGGGCAGATTCCTGAAGACCCTTTTCAACTGCGGGGAAGTAGTTCTTGGGAACGGCGCCGCCGAATACGGTTTCGGCAAACTCCAGTCCTTCAGAGTCGGAAGGCTCGAACTCGATCCAAACGTCACCGAACTGACCATGTCCGCCCGACTGCTTCTTGTGACGGCCCTGTGCTTTTGCCTTTTTACGGATAGTCTCGCGGTAGGCTACCTTGGGAGCCTCGTAAACAACCTCTACACCGAATTTAGCCTTAAGCTTGTTTGCTACGGTATCGAGATGCTGTTCGCCAAGACCTGCAAGGATAAGCTCGCCTGTGGCTTCGTTATTTTTAAGGGTGATGGTGGGGTCTTCCTCGGCAATACGCATAAGTCCTGCAGCAAGTTTTTCTTCCTCGCCCTTTTTCTTGGGGGTTACTGCCATTTTATAATTGGGCAGCTCGTATGCGATTTCGGGCAGACGGACGGGACGAGCGGGAGAGCAAAGTGTATCGCCTGTGCCGGTGGCGCTGAGTTTTGCAACTGCGCCGATATCGCCTGCAGATACGCAGTTTGTTTCGACCTGCTTTTTGCCGCAAACGAAATAGAGTTTACCTATACGCTCGTTAGCACCTGTGCGCATATTGAGCAGGGTCATATCGGAGGTGACCTTACCGCTTACGACCTTGAAGTATACAAGCTTACCAACGAAGGGGTCAACAACCGTTTTGAAAACGATGGCGGCAGTCTGAGCGTCCTCGTTAACGGTGAGCTGAACCTCGTTACCGTCGTTATCCACACCTGTTTCGCCGGCAACCGTTTCGGCCCAGGGTGCCAGCCAGATAAGGCCGTTAAGGAGCTGATCGATAGCCTGAAGTTCGGCAGCGCTGCCGCAGAATACGGGAGCGATTTCACCACGACGAACACCTGTGGCAAGACCCATAATAAGCTCGTCGGGGGTGAACTCTTCACCCGAGAAGTATTTTTCCATAAGTTCTTCGCTGGTTTCGGCAACGGCTTCGTTAATTGCGGTGCGGAGACCCTCGAGACGGTGACCCATATCGGGCATGGGAACTACGGTTGCCTTGCCATCCTTATAAGCATAGGCGCGGTAGTCGATAAGGTTTATGTAACATTCTACCTTATGTTCAACAACATAGGGAACTACTATGGGACATACCATAGGACCGAAGGTGGTTTTAAGTTCTTCGAACACCTTGTAGAAATCTGCATGCTCGTGATCGATTTTATTGATAAAGAAAATTTTGGCTATTCCCTTTTTGGTTGCGGCATCGAAGGCCTTTTGGGCACCTACCGAAACTCCGCTTTTACCCGAAATTACAATTACCGAGCTTCCTGCGGCGCGGAAGCCTTCGCTGACCGATGCAGAAAAGTCGAACTGGCCGGGAGTGTCGATAACATTTATTTTAACGTCCTTCCACTCGCAAGGAATGACCGATGCGGATACGCTGGATTTTCTGCGAATCTCCTCGGCGTCGAAGTCGGAAACGGTGTTGCCTTCAGCAATGGTTCCCAGACGGTCTGATTTGCCTGTGAGATAATAAGCAGCCTCTACAAGAGAGGTTTTTCCGGCCGAAGCATGGCCTGCGAAAACAACGTTTCGGATATTTTTGGCTTTGTAGTCTTTCAAAAGAAGCGCCCCTTTCTTAGGTAAAAAGCTGTATGAAAATCCGCCGAAGGCCTGAAATCGCTTCATATTACAAGATTCGGCAGGGATTTTTCGACAAATTGCACAAAAGATATTACCTCTCGTGACAATTTATATAGTAATATTACCACAACTTATTATACATTTCAATAGTTATTTTTTATTTAGACGATAAAATTTTAGCCGTTAGTTTTCGTATAATATGACCTAAAACAAAAAGGCTTGTACCCGATTTTATAAGGGAGGTAAAAAAGCAAGCGGTATACAAGAATCCGTCCATACGAGAGAAGGCATCCCCCATAGATGCTGTGCTTACCGCATCGAGATAGGGGTAGGTTCCCGTGGAGGCAAGTTCGCTGCCAAAAACACCGATGACGTTGACGGCACACACAAGGACTGTACCCGCTCCTAAGAGAAATGCAGTTTTTAGTCCTCCGATTTTTGTTTTCTCGCTTAAAAGCACAAGGGGAAGCGCCGATGATACAAGGCCAATGAAAACAGGGAAAAAGATATGGGCAGCAGTATTTATTTCGGGCATTTTGTATGGAAGGAGATATTTTATGCTCATATACCCCAGCGAGGACAGAAATATCATAACAATCAGGCCTGCAACAATGGGAAAGAGTATAACTCCCAGTTTTAAAAGCACCTTTTTATGAAGAAAGGCGAAGGCAACAGACAGGGCCGCAAAGGACACAAAGGCAATGAGATTGCTTTTACTTTTAAGCATTATTTCCCCTGCAAAGGCTGAAAAATTCCAAACGGTATACAGGGCAGAAAGCATAAGAAGCACACACAAGGTCACCTGACCGCCCACCGCAATAACGGGACTGAGAGAATTTTTGTGCATAGTTATATAGGACGTTACTGCTTTTAATGCCAAAAGCACCACGAAGGCCGATATAAAGGCAAGACCCAACCCCAACATATCGGAGGCGGAGTTTGACGAAAACCTGAGAGTAAGCAAAATATCCCCAATAAAGCAAAGGGCTCCTACAAAGATTAGTCCCACGCTGAGTTTTCTTTTCAGTTTTCCTCTCTCCCTTCGTAGACGTTATTATCCTTGGCATACCGTATGCTTTGTTCGATATTCATAAGCTCGGAGGGTTTGCCGTTTTCATACCTTTTTAGTCCTGTGACCTTTGCGGGATTTTTAGCGGTTATATTCAGCAAAGCAAAGTTTCCGCCACCCACAAGCAGGGCGGTTTTAATCTCGAAAAGGGCTGTATGACCGCCAAAACCAAAATTCTTTACCGTTTGTTCGGCAAGGGAAACAAGGTCGTAGCCGTCGGTGCCGTTCTCCCCTTTTAAAAGCTTTTCGGGGTTTTCGCTGAAAAGGACCCTTGCCCTTAGGGGAACCCCTTTTTTATTACAAAGAGAAAACACGTCCTCCAGCAATTTTCCCTGAATATCCGAAGAAAAAACTAAAACCTCACAATGAGAAAAGGAGGGCGAACGGGTAAGCTGGGTTACGGTGTCTTGCAGGGCAGTTTCGAAGTTTTCACCCTCCCCTGCTACGGTGAAGGCTCCCTTTTCGGGGTCTGCCGCCTGAATACAGACCTTTAGATTGTTCTTTGTTTGATAAAATGCCAGGGAGGTTACTGTGAAACGGCTGTCCGGCTCGGTAGCGGCGCAGCCTGACAGACAAAAAATCGCCAAAAGCATAGCAACTATTTTAAACTTCATTATTTTTTCCTTATAAGATTATTTTTTTGAAGCATTGGGCGGGTACGCATTTTATCCCAACCTATTCTTATGAAAACATCCTTTAATTTTGAAGGGGCAGGCTCACTCAGAGAGAGGGTTGCATCCACACCGAAGGAGCTAAGGTTCAGAATATAAATCAGCACCACCGCCGACAAGAAAAGAATTCCGTAAAGGCCGAAAAAGGATGCTGCGAGAATCATAGCAAACCTAAGATAAAACACCGCTGTGCGGAGCCGCGGCACCATCAGTCCGCAGATGCCCGAAAGGGCCACAACTATAAGCATAGGGGCGCTGACGATTTTTGCCTCTACCGCCGCCTGTCCCACCACAAGACCTCCCACTATACTAAGGGCGTGACCCACGCTTTGGGACATTCTTATACCGGTTTCTCTTAAAATTTCGAAAATGACGGTCATAATTATCGCCTCGGCTACGGTTGGGAAAGGTACCGACTCCCTTGCGGCCGAAACACTGCCTGCAAAGGCCGAGGGCAAAAGTTCGAAATGGAAGGTGGTAAGGGCGATATATATACCCGTAACCGCCACAGCCAAAAAGAAACTTACAAGCCTTATAAGTCTGCCTGCCGAGGCCATAAGATAGTTTATATAATAGTCCTCGTCGGACTGGAAATTCTCGGAAAAGAGATATGGCAGGGTCATAACCATAGGGGTTGAATCCACTACCAATGCGATACGGCCCTCTAATAGCCTTGCAGCCACGATGTCGGGACGCTCGGTGGTGCCTGCGGTTTTGAAAATACTGTTTTTACGGTCGCTTATTTGTTCGACAATATAGTTGGAATCCAGCACCGAATCAATGTCGATTTTTGAAAGACGAAATTTAAGCTCCCTTAGGGTCTCGCGGTTGACCAATGATTTAAGATAACAGATAAAAACGGTGGTGTTTGTTCTTCTGCCCACACGAACGAACTCTGTACAAAAATCGGTGGTTTGAAGTCTGCGTCTTATAAGGGCAAGGTTAAACATCGCCGCTTCGTCGAAGCCCTCACGGGGGCCTTCTAATATACGCTCGTTCTCGGGCTCGGAAATGCCGCGGGTTCGCCATCCTTTGGTGTTTATCGTCAGGGCAATATGGCTGTTTTCCAAAATCAGCAGGGTGTCGCCGTACATCATTGAGGAAACCGCCTCGGCAACCACCGAGGTCATTTTAATTTCAGAAGCGTAAAGTATATTTTCGCAGACGTACTCTGCCGAGGGATGTTTTTCAGGAAGCTTTTTGCACCTTATTAGTGGTTTTACAATAGATTCGTTTATCAGCTCTACGTTTACCATTCCGTCGAAATAAAAAATGCAGGCCGAGGAGGATGCAAAATTTATTTTTCGTACACGAAGGATGCAGTCCCCTGAAAACAGTCCTTTTATTAGTTTTATGTTTTCGGAAAGTTTGTATGAAAATTTGTCATTTTGTTCCACGTTATCACCTTTTTTAGTATTCGCCGTGTTTTCGGAACTATTCTTTAGCACTGTGCATATTATGTATTATGTAAAAATGACCAAAGGAGCTTATATATGGACAAATCACAGTTTGAAAAATACATAGCCGAGATGCGCAAAATGCAGGCCATGGCCACACTAAAGGTAAACCCACCAACGCAAGCCGCGCAACCACCCGAAAGCCACGAAAATGCCGAAGATATGACGGGTGAAGGAAGGCTTATTGTAAACGTTACTTCGGTAAGGGGAATATATCCCGTAAGCGGCGCATTGGTTACGGTTTTCACGGGGGATGAAAGCAATATGGTAAAGTTTTTTGAGGGGGTTACCGACATTAGCGGCAAAACACCTGTTATTCCTCTTCCCGCCCCCAGCGAAAAGTACACCGAAGCCCCTGACCCTACAGAGCGCCCATATGCCTTTTACAACATAAAAACCTCTGCCGACGGTTTTAACGACAACTATAACTACAACGTGACCGTTTTCGATAAGGTAACTTCGCTGCAAAACGTAGGGCTGACACCCATTGCCACCCAGTCACCGCAGAATCGTCCCATAGTAATCGACGAGTTTGAAAACTACACTCTTTAGGAGGAAAAAATATGGCCGACCCGATTTTGCAGACCATTCCCGAAACTATTACGGTGCATCTTGGCCCTCCCGACAGCGATGCAGAAAATATTACGGTACCCTTTGCCGATTACGTGAAAAACGTTGCCTCCAGCGAGATATATCCAAGCTGGCCCGAGGAAGCGCTGAGGGCAAATATTTATGCTATTACCACCTATGCCCTTAACCGCATATATAACGAATGGTATCCGTCGCGCGGGTACAATTTTGATATAACCAACTCTACAAGATATGACCAGGCCTTTGTGCCCGACAGGGATATATTTGAGAACATCAGCACCATAGTCGATAACCTTTTTAACGACTATGTGGTGCGACAGGGTACTGTAAATCCCCTGTTTACCCAGTTTTGTAACGGAACCACCTCTACCTGTGACGGTCTTTCCCAATGGGGAACGGTGGACCTGGCCAATCAGGGTCTTACTCCCTATCAGATATTGCAGAGATACTACGGCGATGATATAAACATAATAATGGATGCCCCTGTTGAGAATATCCCTGAATCCTACCCGGGGACTCCCCTTCGCATCGGTGATGCGGGAAACGACGTGGAAACCATACAGGATGAGCTTAACCGTATTGCACGGAACTATCCTGCTATTCCCCGTATTCCCGACGTAAACGGAGTATTTGACACGGCAACTCAGGATGCGGTCAGAAAATTTCAGGAGATATTCGATTTGCCCCAGACGGGAGAAGTCGACAGGGCCACCTGGTACAGGATTAAAAGATATTACGTAGGGGTAAAGAATCTTTCGGAGCTGATTTCCGAGGGGGTAACCCTGCAGGAGGCTCAGGTACCTTACGAAGATGTACTGACCATAGGCTCTACGGGAACTCCGGTACGGCTTATTCAGTATTATCTGGCGGTTATAGGATATTTTAACGAGAACTTTGACGTTATACCCATAAACGGTATTTACGACCAAGCCACCGCAGATGCGGTATCGGCTTTTCAGACCTTCTACGGTCTTACCTCAAACGGAGAGGTAAACAGGGAGACCTGGAACAGACTGCAGGAGGTCTACCGCAACACGATAGGTGCTATTCCTCCCACTTTTTACGGCAACAGGGCAAAGCTCTATCCCGGATATTTTTTAAGCGAGGGGATGCGGGGACAGGAGGTTACCGACCTGCAGACCTATTTAAGCTTTATTGCCGATTATTACAACGACATTCCGAAAATTCCCGTAACGGGGTATTTTGGGGAGCAAACCAAATCGGCAGTGCAGCAGTTTCAGCGACTTTTCGGTTTAGAGCCTAACGGTGCGGTGGGTGCGGTTACCTGGAACGAAATTGCAAAGCAGTATGATTTTCTGGTGGAAACAGAATTATAAACATATGCCGATATGTTAGGATGAATACGAAAATTTTTCGTAGTTTGTTCAGTTGACTTCGGATTTTTGTTATGTTATAAATACGGTAGCATACTAACGGAGGTCGGCTATGAACACATTACGTTTTGATTTAAGCAAAGAAGGAAATAAATTTAAAATACTCAACGCTACCAATGGCGGTCCTTGGCACAAGCGGCACGCAAACGACCAAGGTCGCAGTAATTTTAGCGACTATAAGGCGGCTAGAATACCTTATTCAAGAAATCACGACTCCTGTCTGGAAATGATTTACGGAGGCCCTTACTCCCACGATATAAGCGCTATTTTCCCCAATTTTGATGCCGACGTAAACGACCCTGCATCCTACGATTTTGCCTGCACCGACGAGTCTATACTTATTTGTAAGGAGGCCGGGACCGAGACCTTTTTCCGCCTGGGCCAGACCATTGAGCATCAGGTAGTAAAGCATAACGTTTTCCCGCCCAAGGACTTTAAAAAGTGGGCTGAGATATGTGAGCATATCATCCGCCACTATAACGAAGGCTGGGCAAACGGATATGAGCTGGGTATCAAGTACTGGGAAATTTGGAACGAGCCCGATCTCGATATTTATCAGGACTATAAGCGCACCTGGACCGGCACCTCTGAGGAGTTCTTCGACCTTTATGAAACTGCCTCCAAATATCTTAAAGAGAAGTTCCCCCATCTCAAGATAGGCGGTCCTGCAAGCTGCGGAAGAGAGGAATGGATCGAGGAATTTATCCGAGAAATGGCAAAAAGAAAGGCTCCTCTCGACTTTATGTCCTGGCATATCTACTGTAGCGAGCCCGAATGGATAGCAGTGCGCGGTAACAAGGTTAAAGGCTGGCTTTTGGAAAACGGCTTCACCGAAACCGAGAATCACTGTAACGAATGGAACTACGTAAAAGGCTGGCAGGACGAAGCCTTCCTTTATTCCATAAAAGCTATGCATGGCATCAAGGGTGCGTCCTTCGTTTCGGCGGCCATAGCTCTTGCTCAGGCCTCTACCATTGATATGCTGATGTATTACGATACCCGTCCCTCGGTATTCTGCGGCGCATTTGACCTTTACACCTACGAAAAACTTAAGGGATATTATCCCCTTTACTGGTATGGAATGTTCTATGATATGGAAAAGGAAATTCCGGCAGAGAATAATATCGACAACATTTACTCCCTTTGCGGTGTAGATAAAAACGGCAAGGTACTTTCTATGGTGACCTACTACTCGGACGATGACGCAATGAGTAACAAAACCGTTAGTCTTGACTTCGGAAAGAGTGGAAAATATGAAATTTATCTTGTGGATGAGGAGCACGACGGAGAGCTTGTTTCCACCACCGAAAACTTAGAGTTTGACCTTAAACGCAACAGCATTGTGCTGATAAAGGAAGTTTAACAGTAATTATAGTATTAAAAAATCGCAGTTTCTTCGGATTGTACGATCCGAAGAAACTGCGATTTTTTTATTATTCTACTATTACGATGCCGTTTTCTTTTACCGTTACGGTGTTGCCTGTTTTAACGTAGTCTAAAAACTCGTCGCCAAGGCAGTCGATTACCGGCATGGTTGAGCCTTCTACCCACACGTCGGCAAGAACTGCGCCTGCGGCGGCAAGTGAGTCGATATGGTTTGCAAAAAGCATACAGGCAGGCTGACGACCCATCGCGTTTGCGCAGTAGAGCACAAGTCCGCCTGTGGTGGAGCCGATGGTCTGAGGCAGACAGAGCGCCTTGCCGCAGAGGGGCAGACCGTTTATGTCGGGATTGTTCTGATCGCCGCATTTTGCCTGCTTATCTCCAAACTGGAGGGCCATCTGAAGCGAGGCCAGAGTATTAAATCCCTGCTTTGTTACTACCGCTTCGGCGGTGCAGGTTCCGGGGGTTACTACCCTTCCTTTAAATTCTTTCATCCTTATTTACCTCCCTTGGTGATTGCGGCGAGAATCTCGTCGTCGGTATAGTATCTTGCCGATGTGTACGTGCGGAGTTTATTGGAGGAGGTTATTACCGGCATTGTTTTGCAAAGGGGGTTGTTCATATACATAAGGGGACAGATATAGGAGGTTATTACACCGGTTGCTTTAAGTCTTTTAGCGTAATCGGTTTTATTAAACTCTTCCAGCACCTTAGGGGCAGCGGTGAAAACGGTGGGGATAACCACCTTGTCGTTACCCGCCTCTTTAAGTCCTGCTTCTACCTTGTCGGTCCAGTCCTTAAGCTGCTGAAGAGACATATGGGGGCAACCCATAAAGCAAAGCTTGGGTGCGGCATCGGGATTTTTCCAAATAACGGGATAATCATTCTTAACCCGCTCCAGCTCGGCATCGTCGATAACGTATTCCTTAGCGCCGTCGGCAATAAGGGTAGTTCCCTGCTCCACTGCTTCGGGGGTAAGATTTTCGATATGGTAGAGTCCTACGGCACCGTTGGAGGCGGTGGCGGCACCGAAATCCTTAAGATAGGTGCAGGCCGCATCGGTAAGCTCGCTTCCTATCCATTTATCGAGACCTACAATATAAGGAACATCCTCCATAACCTTCATTCCGATGGCAGAGCCTAAAAGCTGTGCTTCCGGCTTTTTGGTAGTGGCGATTTTAATCACCCAAGTAGCCTTACGGCCTTGGTCGGTTAAAAGGCCGAAATAAGGAACGTAGCCCACTATTGAGCCCATAATATCAATAATTCCGGAGTTTCGGTTGCAACGGGCGCCCAATACAGAGTTGGCATAAACTACGGCAGAGGACTCTGCCCAGGAAAGAATATCTCCCTTTTTTGGTTTGTTGCCCACCTCGTCCATATAGCAGGCACAGGTGAAGGCAT
>JAXJWR010000150.1:0-3969 GCA_036307905.1 Acutalibacteraceae bacterium | reverse complement strand
TATCTCCCCTGAAAAAGCTTTGCCAAATCTGGGGCATAAGAACGGGGTCGATTTTTTCACCTGTGTTAAACACCGATATTCGTATATCCTTTTCCGAGCCGTTGCAAACGACCTTTATTGTGCCGCCCGGAGCCGTGTGTGAAACGGCATTTTCAAGATAGGCATTTAAAATCTGCTCGGTGTCAGACAGGTCGGCAAAAATAAAGGTGTTTTTTGGTATCTCGCAAAAATACTTCAGGTCGCTTCTCGCACCGCATATCCTTTTAAGCATATCCTCCGCCATAGCCGAAATATCAAAGTTTTCAGGCTCTCTGGGCATCTGAGCACTTTCGTATTTCGATAGTTTAAGTATGCTAAGCACCAGTCGGTTCATACGCTCGGCTTCATCAATAATTACGTCGCAGTATTCTTCCTTGGAGTCGCTGTTGATGTTTAGTTTAAGGCCCTCAGCATATCCGCTGATTATGGAAAGAGGTGTTTTAAGCTCGTGGGAAACATTGGCCACAAAGGCCTTGCGCATTACGTCCAGCGAGCGCTCAAGCTCGATTTCGTCGGTGAGCCTGGCATTTGATTCTCTAAGCTCCCTAAGGGCGGTGTCCAGTTTGTCGGACATATTGTTTATCGACTCGCCTAGCTTTCCGATTTCGTCCTCTCTTTCAATTTTTACCTTTTGGCTGAAATCCAGTTTCGACATATTTTCTGTAATGGCACTCATTTCGGTGATGGGGGCCGAGAATTTGCGGGCAAAAATGAAAACCCACACAAGGGAGGCCACAAAGCAAATTGCTGCAATTATAATAATAAATTCGCCTGCAATGAATGCGCTGTTTTCCAAAAGAGACAGCTGGGTGCGAAGCTCGGTGGTGATGCCGTTTTTCACCCTTCTGCAAATCAGATATTTTTCCTTGGTGACACCCGACCTGGCGGTTATGATAATACCGCCGTCGGCCAGAGGTTTGCTTTTAATGATTTCGTATTCCTCATGAACAACACCGAAATTTCCCGAACCTGGCAGCTTAATTCCGGGGGAGCCGGTGCTGTATATAATCCTTCCGTCTTTTCCGTAAATCTCAACGTCAAAATTATGGTCTTCCTTCATATCCCATACTACCGCGTCCAGCAGATCTGTATTTTCGTGGCCAAGCTTTTGCAGTTTTCCAGAGCTTGCGGCCAGTACGGACTCCTGTTTATGGGTAAAATAACTTACCAGTAGTGTGGAATTTGCAATAAAGATAAGCACTACGAATACGGCAAAAATAACCGAGATTTTCCAAAAAAGATTTATCCAAAGCTTTCGATTCAAAATTACACCTCGATTTTATATCCTATTCCGTAAACCGTCTTTAACTTTGCCGCACCGAATTCGCCCATTTTAATGCGCAGCCTTGCAATATGGGAGTCCACCGTGCGCTCGTCCTTATCGAAATCAAGACCCCACACAGCATTTAAAAGCTGGTCTCGGGAAAGCACCTTGCCGCGGTTTTCGTATAAGTGGGAAAGAATTTCAAATTCTTTAAGGGTAAGCTCAAGGGGCTTGCCGTCAAGATAAGCAACCCAGGCCTCCTGGTCGATTCTCAAACCTGTTTCGACCTTGCCGATGGATTTTTCCCCTCTGCTTCGATTTATCAGCGCTTCGGCTCGTTTCACCAGTACGGCAGGGGAGAAAGGCTTTGTAACGTATTCGTCGGCGCCGTTTTCAAAGCCTGTGAGCATATCGAAATCTTCGCTTCGCGCCGAAAGCATAATAATAGGCACGTCCGAAATTTCACGAATTTCTCTGCAAACCTGCCATCCATCCTTTTCGGGCATCATAATATCAAGAATAACAAGCGCCGCATCCCTGTTTTCCGAAAAAACTTTAATTGCCTCGTTGCCGTCGTAGGCCGAAAGGGAAGTGTATCCGGCGGCTCTGAAAAAATCAGAAACCAGCTCGCATATTCTTTTTTCGTCGTCGGCAATAATGATTTTAAGTCCCATAAACTCACCTCACTGGTAGTAATTATATACTAAAACTAATATTTAGTCAAAATATTATGAAAATATGAATTCTTTTGTGATTGAAAAAAAGCTGTGTTTGTGTTAAAATAAATTGATTATAAGCAAAATTATGCAAATTTTATCTTTAAGGAGAGTACACAGGTGTCATATCCCCTCCACAGAATTCGCAACTTTTGTATAGTTGCCCATATCGACCACGGAAAATCTACCCTGGCCGACCGACTTTTAGAACTTACCCGCTCGGTTGCCGAGCGCGACATGGAAGAGCAGCTTCTCGACAGTATGGACCTCGAGCGAGAGCGCGGAATCACCATAAAAGCCCATGCCGTAACCCTTTACTATAAGGCCTCCGACGGAGAGGAGTACGAGCTTAACCTTATCGACACTCCCGGCCACGTTGACTTCAATTACGAGGTTTCTCGTTCTTTGGCCGCCTGCGAGGGTGCCGTACTGGTTGTAGATGCTTCACAGGGCATCGAAGCACAGACCTTGGCAAACACCTATCTTGCGGTAGACCACGGACTGGAGCTTCTGCCGGTTATAAATAAAATCGACCTGCCCTCTGCCGATGCCGAAAGGGTCATCGCAGAAATCGAGGATATAATCGGAATTCCTGCGGCCGATGCTCCCAGAGTTTCGGCAAAAACAGGCATCAATATTGAAGAGGTGCTGGAGCGTATCGTCACCGATATTCCCGCTCCGGTTGGAGAAAGGGGCAAGCCTCTTTCGGCCCTTATTTTCGATTCTTATTACGATGCGTACAAGGGCGTTATTGTTTATTTCCGTGTTATGAGCGGAAAAATAAAGGCGGGCGATACCATAAAAATGATGGCTACCGGCGCCACCTTCGACGTGGTCGAGGTAGGCCGCAAGAGGGCCACCTCCCTCGAAACCTGCGACTGCCTTGAGGCTGGCGAGGTTGGTTATCTTGCCGCCTCCATCAAAACGGTAGGGGATGCCCGTGTGGGTGATACCATCACCCTGGCAGATGCCCCCTGCAGCGAGCCTTTGGCAGGCTACCGAAAGGTAAATCCCGTTGTATTCTGCGGAATTTATCCTGCCGATGGTGCCCGTTACGGCGACCTTCGTGAAGCGCTGGAAAAGCTTCAGCTTAACGATGCATCCCTTCTTTTCGAGCCCGAAACCTCCACCGCGCTGGGCTTCGGTTTCCGTTGCGGATTTTTGGGACTGCTTCATATGGAGATAATCCAGGAACGACTGGAACGCGAGTACAATCTCGACCTTGTTACCACCGCCCCCAGTGTTATTTATAAGTTCGACCTTATGGGCGGCGAAACCGTTTACGTGGATAATCCCACCAATTACCCCGACCCTGCCGTAATTCAGCAGGCCTACGAGCCTGTGGCAGACGTGCATATATACAGCCCCTCCGAGTATGTCGGCTCTATTATGGAGCTCTGTCAGCAGCGTCGCGGCGAGTATACCGATATGAAGTATATGGGCGACCGTGTAGATATTCACTATATAATGCCCATGGGCGAAATAGTTTACGACTTTTTCGATGCCCTTAAGTCCCGCACAAAGGGATATGCCAGCTACGATTACGAGCCGAAGGATTACAGTCCCTCCAAACTGGTCAAGTTAGATGTAATGCTGGCGGGTGACGTGGTGGACGCCCTCTCCTTCATCGTCCACACCGATAATGCATATCCCCGCGCCCGCCGAATTGCCGAAAAACTTAAAGAGTTTATTCCCCGTCAGCTTTTCGAGGTTCCCGTACAGGTTGCGGTAGGCGGCAAAATAATTGCTCGCGAAACGGTTAAGGCGATGCGTAAAGACGTCCTTGCCAAATGTTACGGCGGCGATATAACCCGAAAGAAAAAGCTGCTTGAAAAGCAGAAGGAAGGTAAAAAACGTATGCGTCAGCTCGGCTCGGTAGAGGTTCCTCAGGAAGCCTTTATGGCCGTGCTCAAACTGGACGAGTAGTTTAAAGAAAGGAAGGATAAAATG
>JAXJWR010000149.1:0-1681 GCA_036307905.1 Acutalibacteraceae bacterium | reverse complement strand
GCAGTAGTTTGCAATGTGACGGTCGCGGTCACCTCTGCCAAGTTTAATTTCCTCGGTTACGGGGATAGATTCGACCACATCGAAAACAAGGCCGTTTTCTTTACAGCGGCCGGCAATATGTTTAATGCTTTCTTCGGGCCAGACCTCGCCGGGCTTTACATCGTAAACTGCAGATACGATGGAGCGCATTCCGGGAATCTGACGTATGTATTCCAGGGTTACGGGGTCGCTGTCGCCATACCAGCGGAAGGAACTTTTCATAATTTTACCTCCGATTAGTTTTAATACCCTTTAATTATATCACATTTATCCAAACATTCCATTGTATTTTCGCCTACTTATATTGTAAAAATGCGCAAAAAATGAGCGTGGATTTTTATCCACGCTCACATTTTTAATTTGATTATTTAAGAGCTGCCTTAAGATTTTCGAGCTGGGTTCTAAGCTCTGCAGGGAGCTTATCGCCGAACTTCTTGTAATGCTCTTCAATTTCTGCTGCTTCTTTGGTCCAGATGTCCTTATCAACAGCAAGAATGCTACGGAGGGTTTCGATGTCGAAGTCGAGGTCGGTAAGGTCGATGTCTTCAGCCTTGGGAACGAAGCCGATAGCGGTTTCGTCAGCGTCGGCCTTGCCTTCGCAACGGTCGATAATCCAGTTGAGAACACGCATATTGTCACCGAATCCGGGCCAGATGAAGTTGCCTTCGTCATCGGTACGGAACCAGTTAACGTTGAAGATTTTGGGAGCCTTATCGCCAAGCTTTTCGCCCATTTCAAGCCAATGCTTGAAGTAGTCGCCCATATGATAACCGCAGAAGGGAAGCATAGCCATGGGGTCACGACGAACAACACCTACGGCGCCTGCTGCCGCAGCGGTGGTTTCGGATGCCATTGCAGAGCCTACGAATACACCATTGACCCAATCCTTAGATTGATATACGAGGGGTGCGCACTTAGCACGACGTCCGCCGAAGATGATTGCAGAGATGGGAACACCTGCGCCCTTATCGAACTCTTCAGAGATGCAGGGGCAGTTCTCAGCAGGAGCGGTGAAACGGCTGTTGGGATGTGCGGCACAGGTAGACTTATCTGCCTTGTTGAACTTAGCAGGATCCCAGGGGTTACCCTTCCAGTCGAGAGCGTTTTCGGGGAGGTTCTTGTTGAGGCCTTCCCACCAAACGGTGTTATCGTTCTGATCGAGTGCAACGTTGGTGAAGATGGTGTTCTTCTTAGTAGACTCGAGAGCATTGAAGTTGGACTTTTCGTTAGTTCCGGGAGCAACGCCGAAGAAGCCGTTTTCGGGGTTGATGGCGTAAAGACGTCCGTCAGGTCCTATGCGCATCCAGGAGATGTCGTCACCAACGGTCCAGATCTTGTAGCCCTTCTTCTTAAGATACTCGGGAGGAATGAGCATTGCCAGGTTGGTCTTTCCGCAAGCAGAGGGGAAAGCAGCCGCAACGTAGCGAACCTCGCCCTGGGGATTTTCAAGACCGAGGATGAGCATATGCTCGGCCATCCAGCCTTCCTTCCAGCCCTGGTAGGATGCGATACGGAGTGCAAAGCACTTCTTTCCGAGGAGAACGTTTACGCCGTAACCGGAGTTTTCGGAAATAATGGTGGTGTCCTGGGGGAAGTGGCAGATGTATCTGTTTTCGGGGTCAACGTCGCAACGGCTGTGGAG
>JAXJWR010000148.1:0-2224 GCA_036307905.1 Acutalibacteraceae bacterium | reverse complement strand
GTGTAGTTTCCCTTAAGGAAGACGCAATCGTAATCGAGTCTGCAAGTGACCACACCAAGCAAAAGATTGCTCGTTGGGCAGTTCAGCAGAATCTCACCGTTCACGACGACGTATAATGAAACAAAGCAGGTAGATTTCTACCTGCATTTTTCATATTCTGTTATCCTCTTCAATATACATAAAGTAACGCAAAGTAAAGTTGTGGAGGAGCGCATATGAACAGAGAATCAAAATACAATTTAAGTGAAAAGGCGGTAATTTACGCAATTTCGTCAATTATTGGAATGATAGTAATTGTTTTAGCCGTGTTGGGTGCGTCGGCGATTTGTCTTGCTGCCGATATTGGGGATAATATGTCGTCTGCAATTTCCGGAGTATGCGCCGGACTTGGATGCTTTGTTGCAGGCTATCTTTCGTCAAGAAAAATTGGTTCAGCGGGGCTTATTAACGGCGGAATATGCGGAGTTATCATATATCTATTTATTCTGTTTTTGTCACTGTTTATAAGTGAAGGCGGCTTTTCACTTGTAACGGCGCTACATTCCGCAATCGCTGTAATTTCGTCACTTGCAGGCGGAGTGATCGGTGTGAATTCCGCAAATAAAAGAAAGTTTTAGAGTTATGAGGTTTATTAGAATTCTGCCGGCATTGTTATTCCTTATAATTTGTATTATGATTTCACCTGTTCACAGCGTCAACAGCGTTTCCTCTGCAGTATATCAAACCGCGAATACTATAAAGATTATTATCGACCCCGGCCACGGCGGGTTTGACGGTGGTGCTCAGGGGGCAGATGAAACCTTGGAGAAGGACATAAATTTGTCTATATCCTTAAAACTTAAAGAGCTGTTGTGCTTTGGTGGATATGAGGTTATTATGACACGGGAAACTGATAGGGGAATCGAGAATAACAGTTCAGAAAGTATTGCTAAACGCAAGGTAAACGATATGAAGAAAAGACTTGAGATAATAAATAATAATCCTGACGCTGTTTTTGTAAGCGTACATCTAAATAAATTTACCAGTTCATCTGCGGCAGGCGCACAGATCTTTTATTCTCCCAATAACGTTAATTCTAAACTACTTGCAGAGTCACTTCAAAATTCATTTTCTAGGCTTCTCCAGCCACAAAATGACCGAACCGTTAAAAAAGCGGGAAATTCAATATACCTTCTTAAAAATGCCCAAATTCCTGCAGTTATTGCTGAGTGTGGTTTTTTAAGTAACCATGAAGAGCTAAACTTACTTAAAAGTGACGAATATCAATCTAAGATTGCTTTTGTTATCTGCTGTGGGTTAAAAGATTACTTCACAAAAAATTAAATCTTCCTTGAAATCGTTATCAACAAATGTTATAGTATTTATATATAACATTCTTGGAGAGATAAAATGGCTTCTAAAATTAAGTCTGTATACGTTTGCTCCGACTGTGGATACGAAACACCCAAATGGGTTGGAAAATGTCCAAAGTGCGGCGAGTGGAATACCATGGAAGAGGAAATCGTCAATACTGCGAAAACACCCTCAGCAGTTTCTGTTCGCACAGGTACGGCAGTTGCAAAAAAGATAAGTGAAATTACCTTCGAAAACGAGCATAGAATTAAAACCAATATTACAGAACTGGACCGTGTGCTGGGCGGAGGAATAGTTAAAGGCTCCGTATCCCTTATAAGCGGCGACCCGGGAATTGGAAAATCTACCATACTGCTTCAGATATGCAAAAATGTTGAAAGTGCTTTAAAAGTTCTTTACGTTTCTGGAGAGGAATCTGCTGTCCAGTTAAAACTCAGGGCCAACAGATTGGGCGTATACGGAGATAACGTTTCCATTATGGCCGAAACCGACGTTCAGGCCATTTGTAACTATATTTCAACCGCAAAACCCGATTTGGTTATGATAGACTCTATCCAGACCATGAAGATTGAAGAACTATCTTCCTCTTACGGCTCAATAGTACAGGTTCGTGAATCAGCAAATATGTTTTTGTCCGTAGGAAAAAATCTTGATATCCCAATTCTCATAGTAGGCCACGTCAACAAGGGCGGAGAGATTGCAGGTCCTAAGGTGCTGGAGCATATTGTGGATACCGTGCTTTATTTCGAGGGAGAAAGAAATCAGTCCTACAGAATACTTCGTGCTGTTAAAAACCGTTTTGGCTCAACTAACGAAATAGGCGTTTTTGAAATGACCGAAAAAGGTCTCGAAGAAGTAGAAAACCCGTCTG
>JAXJWR010000147.1:0-4459 GCA_036307905.1 Acutalibacteraceae bacterium | reverse complement strand
TCACCCAGTACCTGGGCCGTAAGCCCAAGGCTCTGTCCGGCGGTCAGCGTCAGCGTGTTGCCATCGGCCGTGCAATCGTTCGTGAGCCTAAGGTTTTCTTGCTTGACGAACCTCTTTCAAACTTGGACGCTAAGCTTCGTGCACAGATGCGTACCGAAATTTCTAAGCTTCACCTCAAACTGGGTACTACATTCATTTACGTTACCCACGACCAGACCGAGGCTATGACCATGGGTACCAGAATCGTTGTTATGAAAGACGGTCTCATACAGCAGGTTGACACTCCTCAGAACCTTTACCTCTATCCCGGCAACCTCTTCGTTGCAGGATTTATCGGTTCTCCCCAGATGAACTTTATCGATTCTGTAATCGTTAAGGAAGGCAACGACTTCTTCGTAGAATTCGGAACCGAAGATACCAAGACCCGCGCAGGTGTTAAATATAAGATTAAACTTCCCGCTTCCAAGAATAAAGACGGCGTCCTCGAAGAGTATGTTGGCAAGGAAGTTATTATGGGTATCCGTCCTGAGGATGTTCATAATGAGGAAGACCTCGTTGCTCAGTTCCCCGAAGGTGTAGTTGAAGCCAACGTTGAAGTTACCGAGCTTATGGGTGCAGAAACCTACCTCTACATGAACTGCGAAGAGCAGACCATCAACGCTCGCGTTAGCCCCACCAACACCGCAAAACCCGGCGACAGAATCTCCATCGCTCTCGAGCCCGGCAAGATTCACCTTTTCGACAAAGAAACCGAAAAGACCATCTGCAACTAATAAGTGCATTAAAGCCCAGCCAAGTGCTGGGCTTTTTTCTTGTAAACAATTTGTAACTTTCTTGTATAAAACTCTTGCAATTTTTTTGGTTATATTGTACAATATGTTTGTATAGTGTCACCACTAAAGTTACTGTATATAACAGAAGGGGCGTATAACAATGGCAAATCGTTTATTTCAAAGCATAATCCATCAAATGAAGGACGCAATCGACAGAACAATCGGTGTTATCGACGATAACGGCACAATAATTGCTTGCAGCGAGCTTGGCAAAATAGGCGAGGTTGTTTCGGCTGATCTCATAAACACTTCCGCGTCTGAAGCATTTGTTTTCGGCGGCTCTACCTATAAAGCCATCGGCTCTGCACAGCTTGGCGAGTATTATACCTTTGTAAACGGTGTAGACCCCATGGCAGAAAAGTATTGTACCGTTCTTGCAATCGCTTTTTCCAACATTAAATATTATTACGACGAAAAGTACGACAGAAGCAACTTTATAAAGAATGTTATACTCAACAACATTCTTCCCGGAGATATTTATCTCAAATCTCGCGAGCTTCATTTTAATACCGACGTTTCCAGAACGGTTATGCTCATCCGCGCAAGCGAGCCTTCCGACATAGTAATTTACGACGTTGTTCAAAATCTTTTCCCCGATAAATCTAAGGATTTTGTCATCAGCATCAACGAAACCGATATAGCCCTTGTTAAAGAAACCTCTCGCGACATCGAAACCAAAGATATGGAAAAACTTGCCCAGTCCATTGCCGACACCCTTTCGGGCGAATTCTATTCTTCGGTTTCTATAGGTATAGGCTCTTCTGTGGACGGAATTAAGGACCTTGCAAAATCCTTCAAGGAAGCACAGGCCTCTCTTGAGGTAGGTAAGGTGTTCGATACCGAAAACACCATTATAAGCTACGGCAATCTTGGAATTGCTCGCCTTATTTATCAGCTTCCCACCACCCTTTGTGAATCCTTCCTCCGCGAGATATTCAAACGCGGTTCTATTCAAAGTCTCGACCAGGAGACCCTTTTCACCATTCAAAAATTCTTTGAAAATAACCTTAACGTGTCCGAAACCTCCCGCAAGCTTTTCGTACACAGAAATACTCTGGTTTACCGTCTCGAAAAGATTAAGCGCATCACAGGCCTTGACCTTCGCGAGTTTGATCACGCCATTGTTTTCAAAATTGCACTTATGGTAAACAAATACCTCCAGGCAAACCCCGTTAAATACTAATATACGGTTCCCGAAGCAGATAGCCTTCGATTATATAGATTCAGTATACAGAAAGGATGACTAGTCATTAGTACGGCAGATACCATCTCGCCCGTAAATCCGATTATTGAGTTCAAGGGCGTTTCTAAAACCTATAAAAGCGGTACACACGCGCTCAATGATGTTAATATCAGAATAAATCCCGGTGAATTTGTTTTCGTAGTCGGTGCTTCCGGCGCGGGAAAATCCACCTTTATGAAACTTATCGTACGCGAAGAAAAAGCAAATGCCGGAAGCCTTTTTGTAAACGGATATAACCTTACAAAAATCAAAAACAGGCAGATTCCTCACCTTCGCAGAACTATGGGAATAGTATTTCAGGATTTCCGCCTTATTCCCACAATGACTGTTTTTGAAAACGTTGCATTTGCAATGCACGTCGTAGGTGCCGACCGTAGAAAAATTCGTCGTGATGTTTCTGCAGTCCTCAGTATGGTTGGTCTTGGCAACAAAGCCCGTTCAATGCCCAATCAGCTTTCGGGCGGAGAGCAGCAGCGCGTAGGTCTTGCCCGTGCGCTGGTGAACAATCCCAGCCTTATTATTGCGGACGAGCCTACCGGTAACGTAGACCCCAACCTCTCCTATGAGATAGTGTCAAAACTCACCGAAATCAATAAGCAGGGTACAACCGTGCTTATGGTAACCCACGACCACAACCTTGTAAGGGATTTCCAGCATCGTGTTATTATGCTGGAGGGTGGACGAATCGTGGCCGATAATGCCGCAGGAGGTGGAAACGTATGAAACTGAGAAGTCTTTCCTACCTTTCTAAAGAGGGCATTAAAAATATGTGGGCAAACCGTCTTATGACGGCCGCCTCCATCGGTGTTCTGGTTGCCTGTATGGTACTTATAGGACTTGCCGTGCTTATTTCTTTAAACCTTAATATGGCGTTGGGAAATCTTGAACAGCAAAACGTCATAAGGGTATTCTTTAACGATAAAACCTCGGTAATATACGGTAACGCTTCTGAAGAAATCGAAGAAGGGGCCGACACTTCGGAGGGTAAAAAAATAGATCCCGACGAAATCCCTGATGATGCCTATTTTATTCACAACGAAGAAGAAGCCCTTGCTCTGTGCGAAAAACTCAGTAAGATAGATAACGTCTTGGGTGTGCAGTACGTTTCGGGTGAGCAGGCTCTGGAGGATATAAAGAATAACGGACAAATCCCCGAAGGGACGTCCGAGTTCTTTAATTTCGAGGACGAGTATGGTAATCCTCTTTCAAGCGGAGCAGTAATAACCCTTAAAAATATGAGCGACTTCGGTAAAACCTTAGATGCTATTAAAAATACCGAGGGTGTAGATGCGGTACAGTCCCATTCTGACCTGGCCGAAAAAATTAACGCAATCAAAAGCGGAATCGGTATTGCAGGGGTGTGGATTATCGCAATTCTCCTTATAATAGCATTGGTTATAGTTTCCAACACTATACGAGTAACTATGTACAGCCGCAAGCTGGAAATCAGCATAATGAAGGCGGTTGGCGCCACAAATTCCTTTATAAGGTTGCCCTTTGTTATAGAAGGCGTGATGATAGGCCTTGTGTCTGCAGTAATTTCTCTTGCAATCCTTTATTTCTGCTACCGCGTAGCTATCGAGTCTATCGGTGCGGCTCTTGGAATGATGAATACTATCGCCTTTGGAACCACAGCACCCTATATTTTCGGAATTTTTGCAGCAATCGGAATACTTTCGGGTGTTCTGGGCAGCGCAATAATGATTAGTAAATACCTCAGAAAAGAGGGAAGTGAATTCACCGCTATATAACGGTAATTCGAAACTTACGGAGGAAAAACTTTTGAAACTTAAAAAAATTATTTCACTGCTTCTTTGCGGTATAATGTTTTTTACCTGCTCAAATTTTTCTGCCTTTGCACTTACAGCCAACGAAATCCAGGCTGAAATAGATAAGCTGGAACAACAACAGCAAAGCATTAAGAATGAGATAAACTCTTTAAAAAAGGATAAAGCAAAGCAAACAGAGCTTAAAAACGCTATCGAGCGTCAGATCGCTGTTACCCAGCAGCAGATCAACATCTGCAATAGTCAGATTTCAAAAAACAATGCAGCTATTGCCGATAACGAGGCCGAAATAGCTAAAATGAACGAGAAAATCGACGAGGCTACCTTTAAATATAAAAAGCGTATTCGTGCTATTTATATGGGAAGCAGTTCGGGAAGCGGCATCGAAATTCTTTTAGGTGCCGAAACCTTCGCCGATTATATCGCACTTTCACAGGCTACACTTAATATCTCCCGCAGAGATAAGCGTATGATAGACGATATCGTAGTTCTCATCGAGGCAATCGAAGAGAAAATGAAGGATAACCTTGTTATTATCGAACAGCAGAAGGCCATTAAGCAGACCCTTGCAGGCAAACAGGCTGAACTTGATAAGC
>JAXJWR010000146.1:0-5868 GCA_036307905.1 Acutalibacteraceae bacterium | reverse complement strand
CCCTGAAGAACTGCCTCTCCCTCGGTAAGACTGTTTACAGCCACCGCGGAGGTATGGTAGGCGACAACTGGACCAACGAATACACCTTCGACGGATGTCTAGCTGTTGGCACCAAGCTTCTTGGAAACGGCGCACCCTCGAGTACCTCCGGCTCCAACTATGCTACTGTCGAAAGCGCAGGCGCAACCCTCGTTGATGTTGCTAAAATAATCGGCGACAAGGCTGCTGAGCTTATGCCCAACCTTGACTGGGAGGCTGCATATGCAACCGTAACCGGCAAGCTCCCCACCCTTAAGAGATTTACCGATTATAATGCGTCCGATTACTGGAACGGCGGATTCATCGCTCCCTCTAAGGGAACCGGAACCGCTGCCGATCCCTTCATCATTTCCACCGCAGAAGAGCTTGCTTACATAGTTAAGAACGGCTCTGCAGCAGGCGTTTGCTATAAACTGGCAAATGATATTTACTTAAATGACCTTAACAAGATAACCTGGTACTCCGGAACCGTTCAGTACGGCTACACCGCACGTGAGTGGCTCACCTCCGAAGACGTTGCAGCTCCCTTTGCAGGCAACTTCGACGGTAACGGCTACCATATCTATGGTCTCTATTACGGCATGGACGAGGTTGCCGCTCCCTCAGGAACTGTGGGCGCAGGTCTCTTCCCCGTAGCAGGCTCGGGTATCAGCATCACCAAGCTTGGTGTTGAGAAATCTTATCTCGAGTTCTATACCAACTATGCACTTGGTACATTTATCGGTAACCTTCCCGCAAATGCTGCAGGAAGCATCACCCACTCCTATGTAGGCGACACCGTAACCCTTAAGGGCTTCGATACAGGTGCCTTTGTGGGCGGCGGACACCGCGCAGTAAACTTCACTATTGAAGACAGCTACGCTCAGGCAGTTATAGACTACAGCCACCGCGGCGGTCTTATCGGCGACAGCTGGGATAACGCTTCTGCAAGCGGTAAGTGGGTAATCAACCGCGTATATGCCGCAGGCACCGAAATCTACCAGTATGAAGAATCTGCAGGTATTAAGATCTTCGGAAACAACGCTTCCGCTCTTATTACCAATACCTATGCTGCAAAGGGTCCCGCTTCGGGAATAACCGTTGTAAGCATTGCAAATATGCAGGGCAGATCTGCTATTGCAGAGTTTATGCCCGGCCTGGGTGAAGGCTTCCGCGCAACCGACGGATTCCCCGTTCTTATGGCCTTCACACCTTTAGACATTTACGCTACCGATAAAAACGGCGTATGGACAGGAAAGCTCCCCGTTGCCTTCTCGGATGACGGAAAGGGAACCGAGGACGATCCTATCCTCATCAAGTACCCCGGCGACCTTGCTCTTGCAATCGCTTCGGGCGGCGGCGGACTTTATTACAAGCTCACCACCGACATTTATCTCAACTACGCAAACACCAAGAGATGGTTCGATGCTGACGGTCTTAACGAATGGAACAAGATTTCCGGCGCAACCTTCAACGGACACATCGACGGTGACGGATACTGCGTATACGGTCTCTACATTTCCGATAGCTTCAACGGCAATGCCGGTCTTATCGGTCATATGGAAGGAGGCTCTGTAAAGAACCTCGGTGTACGCTATGCACAGATTAAATCCACCGGACAGTGCGCAGGCGGTATCATCGGTTACCAGTCAGGTATTGTAAACGTTGATTCCTGCTTCGTTGACGAGTCTGTAACCATCGGCGCAGGCATCGCAGGCGGTATCGTTGGTCTTGCAATGCGCAACAACCCCAATGAAGACAAGGGACTTGTAATCACTAACTGCTACTCTAAGGCTACCGCTAAGGCTCCCAATTCCAACAAGGCAAACGGACTTATCGGTTCTCCCTGGAGATCTGCATACGAGATCTACAACAGCTATTCCGTAGGCATTGCTCCCTATATGGTAATGAACGACGGAACTAAGTCTTCTGCTTACTGGTTCTTTACCGGTGCAGTTCGCGAGAACGGCGAGATTGTTGAAGAAGCAATCAGCCATAAGAAGGATGGCAAGGTAGCCTCCGACTACTTCAAGAACATTTACTCTAACGCAGGTGTTGCCAACAACGTGGATACCTTCTGGACCACCGTAACAAGCGAGGGTATGCATGGCGACAATGCTTTAACCGCAATGCCCGGCCTTGATTACGAAAAGGTTTGGAAGACCGTTCAGGACGGAACTCCCATGCTCCGCGTATTTGAAGGCAGAATCAGCGGTGAAGACATCGACATGTCGGCCGACAGCGAAGTATTCACCAAGGGTAAGGGAACCCAGAGTGACCCCTACCTCATCGAGAACAAAGGACAGCTTCTCTATCTGGTTCAGAGCACAACTACCCTCGGCAAGTACTATGCACTTGCAAAGGATATTTACGTAAACGAGACAACCAAGAAGAATTGGATGTACGATAACGCTACCGTATGGCCCGTAGACAACAGAGAGGCTGCCTTTGCAGGTACTCTCGACGGTATGGGCTACAGCATCCACGGTCTGTACATTAACGAGGATCCCAAGACGCCTGAAGAACTTGGCAACGACGCTAACTACGTTGCCGGCAAGGCAGCAGGTCTCTTTGCTTACCTCGATACCGCAGGTAAGGTTCGCAACCTTCATATTCGCGATTCCTTCATTTCCGGCGCAGGCTCCGTAGGCGCTATCGCAGGACATATGACAGGAAACGCCAGCATGGCTGCAGAGATTATCGGATGTTCGATTGACGAAACGGTAACCCTTCGCGGATTCACCGTCGGCGGCCTTGTGGGCGCAGGCGACCGCGCAGTAGATATTTACTATTCTTACTGCACCGGTGATCTTAAGAACACCGGCCCTGCCGACCGTATTAACGGTTTCATCGGCGACATCTGGGGTCAGAAGCTCAAGGTAGCTAACAGCTACGTTAAGGGCTATAAGATTCTCAGAGGTATGGTTGACTTCAAGCTTGCCGTTTATACCGATACCTCCTGCGCTGCGGCAACCAACATTGTAGGCACTGCTGATATGTATGGTGCAATAGCCAAGGAGAAGATGCCCGATCTCGATTGGGAGAGAGTATGGTACACCGCAAACGGTAAGACACCTCAACTTAAGTATGTTGGTTACGACGTTCGTCCTATCGCTAACGACGAGGGTGAAAAGGGCAGAGTTTGGTCCGGTTTTGTTGCAACCAAGTTTGCAGGCGGTACAGGTACCGAAGCAGATCCTTACCTCATCGAAACTCCTGAGCAGATGGCTATGCTTCTGGTAAACGGCGGCAGCAACTCCAGCACCTACTACAAGATTACCGCTGACCTCAAACTTAACGATACCTCTAAGAAGGGTTGGGAGAAGGATGCTAAATCCTGGTTTACCGGCTGTTCCTTCTCCGGACATCTCGATGGTGACGGTCACATTGTAACCGGTCTTTACTACAACACCTCCGATTCCAGCTCCTGCGGATTCATACCCATAATCGACGCTAACGCTTCTGTTAAGCGTTTAGGTATCGCAACCTCTACCATCATCAACGAAAAGGTCAACTCTGCACATACCTACTCCGGCGCACTTATCGGTTGGTTAAACAACTACGATGGTTATAACGGCGCAAATATGAACCCCGACGTTAAGCCTCCCGTAATCAGCGAGTGCTTCGTAGCTCAGGACGTTTCCCTCCAGGGCGACACCGTTGGCGGTCTCCTCGGCGGCGGCGCAGCAGGTATCGAGTTCTACAACTGTTATGCACTTCCCACCCTCACCTACACCTACCGTGGAGGCGGAATCTTCGGAGATATTTGGGAAGGCAACGAAACTGCCGTTGTATTCAAGAACGGATACGTTTCTACTCCTGACCGTGATCCTTACGGCCTAGGTCCTAAGGCAACCGAAGCAATAACCGTTCTCGAGAACGCTTATATCGACGGACCCGGAACATCCTCCGGTAAGGGCGAAGTTAAGTCTACTTCTCTCTTCTTTATGAGAGGTGACTACGCTAAGGAGAATATGCCCGGTCTCGACTATAACAAGGTATGGAAGCTTGTTAAGGACGGAACTCCCGTTCTCCGCTGCTTCGAAAATGCCGAGAAGTACACCTGTACTCGCGAACCCACTAAGGTAAGCATTAACTTCACCACCGGTGACGACAACATCAAGTACGAAGCCATTTACGGTTATCCCATGGTAACTCCCGTAAATGTTAAGGACTTCCCCGTACCCGAGCGTTACGGCTACGCCTTCAAGGGCTGGTCTTACTTCCCCGAAGGCGACCTTATGTTCGACCTCGAACTGTTCCCCCAGTACGATATTTATGTATATGCAGTTTGGGAGAAGCTCGGCTTCCAGCAGGGCTTCGAGGGCGACATGGTTCCCGAGTATGATGTTAACAGCGGTGCTCAGTATTTCCGTCCCGGTGTTGCAGGCTATAACCCCAGATACATCCACGGAGGTCTCCGTTCGATGCAGGTTATGGCAGACAGCCAGGAAGCACCCATGTTCCTGCTTTACTATCAGTATAAGCTGGAAATCGGCCAGAAGTACGATATCACCTTCTATATGACCTCTCGCGAAAGCGGTGTTGCCGGCGAGGTACAGTTTGTTCATGCAAACTATGCCGACGTTAACGACGAAACCGTTGGATACGAGGTTGCAACCAAGTTTGAAAACCTCCAGGGCGGCGTATGGAAGCAGTACAAGACCACCATCACAGCCAATGCACCTTACATCCTTGTAAGAACTACCCCCGGCGTTGAACTCTACTTCGACGACTTCGAGGTTGTTCCCATAGGCGAAGAGGGCAAGCTTGGCGAGCTCGAGTGCTTCGACCCCAGCAAGATTGATCCAGAACCCGGCGCAGGACTTCCCCTCGTTTGGATAATTATCATGATCTGTGGCGGCGTAGTTCTCCTGGGCGGCGCAGCAGTGCTCACCATTCTCCTTGTTAAAAAGGGTAAGAAAGCACCCCTGCCTCCCGCACAATAAACTAAATAAAAACGGATGAGTGAAAACTCATCCGTTTTTTTCTTGCTTATTTTAGGGTTTAATGGTATTATAGTTTTGTACTTTTTTGGAGGAAATATATATGATAAAAAGACTTTTAACCTTATTGCTTGCCGCCGTTATGGTAGTCTCTGCGGCAGGATGCAGCACAAACTCGGCAGACCTTTCATCGTCTGAAAAACCGTCGTCAAAGCCTTCGTCCTCTTACGACGACTCTTTCCCTACCGATTCCGAGCTTACGGGCAGTAACGATTCTTCCGACAGCCCGTCTTATAATCAGGATATAGGCGGAGTCCGTGGCGACTACGAAAGCGAGGATACCGACAGCAGCCAGGATATGGGCGATTCGGGCGAGTATTCCCTGTGGGGCAATCCTGTAAAATACACCATCATTATACCTGCTAAAAATAAAAGCTACGAAAAATACGCAAAGCAGATTCAGGAGTATTTTAGCTCGATTTGTTCTGTATCCATTCCGATAAAAACCGACGCTACAGCTGCAGGAGAATTTGAGATTCTTATTGGAAAAACAAATCGCCCCGAAAGCAATCAGAACATTAAGGTTTCGGATTACGAGATTTCGGTAAAAAAATCCAAGCTGGTTTTCGATGCAAGCCACGACGTTTTAATGAAGTTGGCAATCGACCGATTTTTAAGCAATTCTCCCAGAAACGATGCACAGGCAACGGTTAAACGTTCAACCGATTTTAAGGACACCGTTTTGGGCAATTATCACTACGTCTGGGGCGATGAGTTCGAGGGTAAAGAGGTCGATTTTACAAAATGGTCCTTTGTTGCTAAAATGGGCGGAACCAAAACTGCCGAAATCTCTACCGACAAGGACGTTATAGAGGTGATGAACGGAAAGCTGGTGCTTCGCTCT
>JAXJWR010000145.1:0-4139 GCA_036307905.1 Acutalibacteraceae bacterium | reverse complement strand
GATATACTCGTCCTCATCCAGATTTACAAGGCAGGAGTAGCACTCGTCCTCCTCGTCCCAGACGTAGTTTACACAAAGCTCGCAAGCGGTAGGGTTGTTTTTCATATAAAACCTCTTTGGGTCAATTTTTGTTTTCTGTTTTGGTTTTAATTGTCATTCTGATGAGCGGATACGACGAAGAATCTCGTATGCAATATATTAGAGATTCTTCGCAACACAGTTGCTCAGAATGACAGGGTATCATTTGAGTTTGCTCAGCATTCCTGTGTCGGTGCAGATGTGCAGGGGGTTGATTTTTTTGCGTTTGGCGGTTTGCTCCATATAGGCCACCAGTACGTCGTAATAATCTCCCTTACTGCCGCTGTCCTTTGTGAATTTGTGCAGTCGGTCGTGAAGGGCGCGCAGCGTTAGGTCCTCGTCCTTGTCTTTCACCAGGTCGCAAAGAATATCGTATGCATCGCTTTCGGTAAGGGTGCGGTCGAAGTAGTATTCGCTTCCGTAAAGACCGTAAAGCAGGCGCATTGCATCGAAATAACCCAGACTGAAATTGCGCGAGCAGGAAGCGGCATCGAAGTTAAGCATATTTCCAAGGTCGTGACGGGGGGCGATTTCGGTTACGGTGGTGCCCTTGGGGATTTTCACCTTTTTCTCTACACCCAATCCGTACAGCCTTATGGCAATAATGTCGCGGTGACCTGCCGAAATTAGGGGAGAAAGGGGCAAAACGTTGGAAACACCGCCATCGGTATAACGCTTTCCGCCCAGAGGCTCGTTTTTAAAGGCGGGGAAATAGGCCGAGGCTAAAAGCATATCGCAAAGCTCCTCGTCCGAGAGGGTGCGAGCCAAAAGTTCCAAACCTTTTTTCTCGGTAAGGGAGTGGGTGCAAATATAAAAATCAATGGGGGAGTTGCGTATTTTTTCGGGGTCAACGGTGGAGCGTATCAGATTTTTAAGAGGGGTTACGTCAAAGCCCTTTTCTTTAAAAACACGCTTTATACCCGTTGAGAGATTTTTTATATCAAGCTCCAGAATTTTTCCGCTGAAAAGGGTGTGCATGGTGGTGTCGTCCACGTCCATAATCTTGGAAAAGGACATATTGCTCCAAAGGTCCTCGGCAAGGAGCAGGTCATCCATGGTCATCATGGCGCCGTTAAGGGCACCCACCGAGGAGCCTGCAACGGCCGAAAACTCAACTCCGTTTTCCTTAAGGGCGCGCCAAGCACCAACCTGATATGCGCCACGGGCACCGCCGCCTTCCAGGGCGACGGCATATTTTTTTGATGTGTCGAACTGCAGTTTCAAAAAAATGCCTTCTGTCGCTGAAAGAAAAGGCCGTAAGATGAACTTACGGCTCGTTTTCTTTGTTTATCTCGGTTATATCGTAGGGTGTGGTCTGGTAAACAAAATAGTTAAGCCAGTTTGAGTAAAGCAGGTTTGCGCCCGACCTCCAGGTAACGGCAGGGGGAAGGGTGTCGTCGTTATTGGGGAAGTAGTTTACCGGCATTTCGATGGGAAGTCCGGCGTTTTTGTCGCGGAGATATTCCCTTTTAAGGGTATCGGCATCGTATTCCGAATGGCCTGTTATGAATATCTGCCTTCCGCGGTCGGTGGCCACGGCATAAACCCCTGCCTCCTCGCTCGTCGAGAGTATTTTAAGCTGGGGAACCTTTTCAATATCGCTTTTAAGCACCGTGGTGTGGCGGGACTGGGGTACCATAAAGGTATCGTCGAAGCCACGGAAAAGAATAGAGCCCTTGTGGTCAACTCGGTGGGGGAAAACCCCGAAAAGCTTCTTGTCCAGTTGATGTTTGTTTATACCGTAATGGTAATAAAGTGCGGCCTGAGCACCCCAGCAGATGTGGAAGGTAGAGGTCACGTGGGACTTGCTCCACTCCATAATCTCGCAAAGCTCCTCCCAGTATTCAACCTCTTCAAAGGGCATATGCTCAACGGGAGCACCGGTTATAACCATTCCGTCGAAATTGCGGTTTTTCACCTCGTCGAAGGTCTTGTAGAAGGCCAGCATATGCTCCTCGCTGGTGTTTTTCGACTTATGGGTCGACATGGTGAGAAGCTCCATCTCCACCTGAAGGGGTGTGTTGCCCAGAAGGCGGGCAAGTTGGGTTTCGGTGACGATTTTTGTAGGCATCAGATTGACTATAAGTATCTGAAGGGGACGAATATCCTGGGTGAGCGCCCTGGTTTCGGTAATTACGAATATGTTTTCGTCGTTTAAAACCTTGGTTGCAGGTAGCTCGTTTGGAATTTTAATAGGCATAGAAAACTCCTGTTTTCATCAAATTTGCTTGGGTGTTTATCTGATTTGCAGATTGCGGTTGAGGAAAAGGGGCTCATAATATGAAGCCGAAGCATTAAATTAAGTCGAGTGCCTGCTTAAGGTCGTCAATGATATCCTCCACATTCTCGATTCCAACCGACAGACGGATAAGGTCGGGGGCAATTCCTGCCTCGCGAAGCTGGTCGTCGGAAAGCTGGCGATGGGTGTGGGATGCGGGGTGAAGCAGACAGGTCTTGGCATCGGCTACGTGGGTAACGATGCTGGCGAACTTAAGACTGTCCATAAACTTTATGGCCTTTTCTCTGCCGCCCTTTACCGCAAATGCCAGAACACCGCAGGTGCCCTTGGGCATATATTTCTTTGCAAGGTCGTTAAACTCATCGCCCTCAAGGTCGGCATAATGAACCCAGGCCACCTTGTCCTGAGATTTCAGGAATTTCGCAACGGCCAGGGCATTACTGCAATGGCGGTCCATTCGTACTGCCAGGGTTTCAAGACCCAGATTAAGATAAAATGCGTTCTGGGGGGACTGGATAGAGCCAAAGTCACGCATAAGCTGTGCGGTGGCTTTGGTAATATAGGCGCCTTTTCCGAAACGCTCGGCATAGGTGATGCCGTGATATGACTCGTCAGGAGTGCAAAGACCGGGGAATTTGTCGGCATGAGCCATCCAGTCAAAATTTCCGCTGTCAACGATACATCCGCCAACGCCTACTCCCTGTCCGTCCATATACTTGGTGGTGGAGTGGGTAACAATATCAACCCCAAACTCGAAGGGGCGGCAGTTTACGGGGGTGGCAAAGGTGTTGTCAACAATAAGGGGAACGCCGTGGCTGTGGGCCAGACGGGCGAATTTTTCAAAATCAAGAACGGTGCAGGTGGGATTGGTTACAGTCTCGCCGAAAACCGCCTTGGTGTTGGGCCTAAAATATTTTGCAAGCTCCTCTTCAGGCAGGGTCTGGTCGACGAAGGTACATTCAATGCCCATCTTTTTCATGGTAACACCGAAAAGATTGTAGGTGCCGCCGTAGATGTTGGAGGAGGCAATAAAATGGTCGCCCGTTTCGCAGATGTTGAATATAGCATAGAAGTTTGCAGCCTGACCCGAGGAGGTGAGCATAGCGGCAACACCACCTTCCATTGCACAAATTTTTGCGGCAACGGCATCGTTGGTGGGGTTCTGAAGGCGGGTGTAGAAATAACCCTCGGCCTCAAGGTCGAAAAGCTTTCCCATATAGTCGCTGGTGTCGTACTTGAAGGTAGTGCTCTGATATACGGGGAGCTGACGGGGCTCACCCTGTTTGGGCTGATAGCCCTCGTGAATACAAGCGGTCTCAATTTTCATATTATTTGTCCTCCTTGGGTGTTAAAAATTTTCTGTAGCCGGCTCCTCGCTGAACGCAGCGGGAAACACGGGAGAGGGTAGCAGAGCTGATATTAGTGGCCTCTATTACCTGAGTATATGTCTTTCCTTCCATAAAAAGCTTGGCGGCGGCGATTCGCCCTGCCATCTGTTCGATTTCCTTATAGGTGCAAAGGTCGTCCAGCAGAAGGCGGATGTCTTCGGGGTCGTTTATGGAAGCAAAAAGCTCGTAAAGGTCGTTAATCATTTGGTCGCTGATTTTTTGAGGCATGGTATAACCCTCCGCTAAAATATATATTATGATAATTATACCTTAATTCTTTAGCGTTGTAAAGCATGAATTTCAGTGGTCAGTGGTTAGTGGTCAGTGGTCAGTGGTCAGTGGTTAGTGGTCAGTGGTCAGTGGTTAGTGGTCAGTGGTCAGTGGTTAGTGGTCAGTGGTCAGTGGTTAGTGGTCAGTGGTCAGTGGTTAGTGGT
>JAXJWR010000144.1:0-1643 GCA_036307905.1 Acutalibacteraceae bacterium | reverse complement strand
TAAATTTCATCATAATTTTCGATATAACTGTGTTTGTCCCCGCTGTCCTTTTCGCGCCAACCAACGATAGATGCCAGATTTACGTTATGCACACTTCTGAAAAGATTATCGTCCACCGCGGGATTTACCTTTTTAATCTCTTTAATAAGCGCCTTTATTTCCTTGCGTTTCGACATATCCTCGTTTATTTCGCTGTCGGCCGTAAATTTGCAGGCGCAACGTAGAAACCTAAGCTCGTTATAGGCAGCCCAGGCGATAATATCCTTTTCCTTCACCTTGTAAAGGGGTCGGATAAGCTCCATCCCCTCAAAATTTGTGGATTTAAGTTTAGGCAGCATCGTCTTGATTTCCGAAGCGTAGGTCATATTAAGGAGCAGGGTTTCAATCATATCGTCAAAATGATGACCCAGAGCAATTTTGTTACAGCCAAGCTCCTTTGCCTTGCTGTAAAGACAACCTCTTCTCATTCTGGCGCAAAGATAGCAGGGTGCGCCGCCGGCATCCACAACCACGTCGAAAATATTGCTTTCGAAAATGGTCACGGGAATATTCATAATCCTTGCATTTTCCTCTATGAGCTCGCGGTTTTCCTTGTTGTATCCGGGGTCCATAACAAGAAACACCAGTTCAAAGGGGTAAAGACTGTGGCGGTGCAGCTCTTGCAGGCATTTTGCCATAAGCATACTGTCCTTGCCGCCCGAAATACATACAGCAATTTTGTCACCTTCTTTGATAAGCTCATACTCGTTAACCGCACCTACGAAGCAGTTCCAAATAGATTTTCTGAATTTTTTAATAATACTTCTTTCAATTTCCTTAAATCGTTCCATAATTCTCCCGAAAACAGCTTTTTTATATATTATATAAATCTCATCGCTATTTTTCAAGAAAAACAACTAATCCTTGTAAAAATATCGCGAAAGTGGTAACATATTGGTATACATATATAAGAGGTGTAAAATGGTAGCAAGAATCAGAAGCATAGGACTGTACGGCATAGATGCATATATGGTAGAAGCCGAGGCCGATATTTCCAAAGGACAGCAGGCCTTCGATATTGTAGGTCTGCCCGATTCTGCCGTGCGCGAATCCCGCGACCGTGTCCGCTCAGCAATAAAAAACTGCGGATACAAATATCCCCTTGGACATATTACTGTAAACCTTGCTCCTGCTGACGTGCGCAAGGAGGGCTCTATCTACGACCTGCCCGTCCTGCTTGCTCTGCTTATAGCCAACAACCAGATAGAACCCACCATGGATATGGAAAACAGCATTTTCATCGGCGAAGTTTCGCTGGATGGAAGTCTGCGCAGGGTAAACGGAGTTTTGGCAATGGCCATAAGCGCCCGCGAAAATGGTGTTAAAAACTTTTTTGTTCCTTTCGAAAATGCCGCCGAGGGTTCTGTTGTTGAAGGCATTAATATCTACGGAGTAAAAACCATAGAAGAAGCCATAAATCATATAACGGGCTTCACCCCTCTTACCCCGACCGAGCCTTTTAAGGATGAAGGCCACGTCGAAGGCAGACATTTTCTCGATTTTTCCGAGGTTAAGGGTCAGGCCGCCGCCAAACGAGCGCTTGAAATTGCCGCTGCCGGAGCCCATAACGCGCTCCTTCTGGGACCTCCGGGGTCAGGAAAGAG
>JAXJWR010000143.1:0-11253 GCA_036307905.1 Acutalibacteraceae bacterium | reverse complement strand
GTGGAGACCGCGAACCCAGTCGTTACTGTCGCCGAGGACGTCCCAAACCTTGTTGTCAACGCGGGTCATGATAAGCATATTGAGAACAACGTAAACAGAATCGGTAATTTCTACACCGATTTTAGCAAGGGGAGAGCCGATGGGGCCCATGGAATAGGGAATGATGTACATGGTACGTCCCTTATAGCTACCCTTAGCAATTTTATAAAGTTTGTCGTACATTTCTGCGGGGTCACACCAGTTGTTGGTGGGGCCGGCCTCTTCCTTAGTGGTGGTGCAGATGAAGGTACGATCTTCAACGCGGGCTACGTCGTTGGGGTTGGTTCTGTGGAGGTAGCAGCCGGGAAGCTTTTCCTGGTTGAGCTCAGAAAGCTCGCCAAGACGAACTGCCTCTGCACGGAGCTCGTCACGCTGTGCGTCGGTTCCGTCTACCCAGACAACCTTTTCGGGGGCGAGAAGTTCTTTCATTTCTTCAAGCCATTTGAGTACGGTAGGGTTCTTAGTCATTTTTTATTTCTCCTTATTAAGATTTTTGGCGCTGCGAAAGTGGATCCGCAACACCGGAAATCCAATTTTCACCGAATACATTATATATAATTTCCGCCTTAAAATCAAGTATTTATATAATATATTTATTTTTTCTTATATTTTGCCGAAAACTTCGCATACAGCCGTCTTTACTTCGGGCAAAATAACGACTTTTTTTAATACCGCTTGCCAAAATTAAGTTTAAGCTTTAATTAGTATGGGCATTATTCCGCCGGGGGTCAGGTCAATTATCGCATAGCCGGGAGCGCCCTCTGCTGCCCTGTTGACAGAGCCAGGATTAACATAATATATTCCGTCTGCATATTCTGTTTTAGAGATATGGGTATGTCCGTAAAGCACCAGGTCGGCCTTTTCGGCTTTGGCGGCATCTTTAAGGCGGGTGAGTCCGCTTTTTACCGAATGTATATGACCATGGGTAAAGAGAATCCGTTTGCCGTCTAAGGTCACCGCTGAGCAGGAGGGATAGGTGGAAACAAAATCGCAGTTTCCGCTGACGATGTGAAAGCTTCTGTCGGGGTATATAAAGGGGAGCTCCTCCACGTCCCGCGTGCAATCTCCCAGAAAAAACACGTGGACAGCCTCGGGATGGGCTTCTATCGCCTTTTCAATTTCGCTAACCCTTCCGTGGGAATCGGATACAACAAGTATTCTCATAATTCTTCCTTCATAATTTTAATAAATTAACAATATAATTATATATCAAAGCCGAGGTGATTTCAATGGACAACAACAGCAGGCATATGGAAAACATCAAAAAGGCAGTACAAAAGGGAGATACCGCATCCCTGCTTTCTTCCCTGAGCCCCGAGGATTTAAAGGTGCTGAGCGCCCTTATGAAGGATAAGGCATCCAGAGATAAGCTTCTCTCCTCCCCCGAGGCGAAGGCCATAATTTCGAAGTTTTTAGGTGGCTAGGGATATGGATGATTTAAGCGAAAAGCTTTCGGCTCTGCTCAGCGACCCCGAAGGAATGGAACGGGTGCGGGCCATGGCTGAGGGCTTACTGGGGACGTCCCCAACCAAGGAAAAGGAATCGTCCCCCGATTTAGGGGACATTGATATTGGTGCGATTACGCGTATTATGGGACTTATAAACAAAAACAGAGGCGACGACAGTCGCGTCAGACTGCTGATGGCGCTGAAGCCCAACCTATCCCCCGAAAGGCAGGGACGGGTAGACAGCGCCGTTAAGATACTTAAGCTAATTGAACTGGCTCCGCTGCTTAAAGAGGCGGGACTTTTTAATCTTTAGGAGGGATTTACGTGGAGGAGCTTACACGGGAGGAGTTTTTGCGCCGCAGGGCTCAGGCCGAAATGGATATGAAAAGGCTCTACGGCGGCAAGAATATGCCACCCTACCCCGGTTTCGTTACCGTGTCGGAAGACGGTAAACAAAAAAAGGAAAACAAAACAGACGATAATGCCCTTCCCCACCCTGCTGTAAATCCACCGATAACACCCGAAAAAATGCCCAAGACCGACAGAAAAAACCCTTCCGAGATTTTTCGGTTCATCAATTTACCCGAGCTTATAAAAAGCCCTGACGGTATGCTGATTTTAGGGCTTATTTTCCTGCTTCTGTGCGATAATGCCGACGAACTTCTTATAATGGCTCTGGTTTTTATTATGCTTTAAAGCGCTAAAAATAGTTACAAAATTTTAGTTTTTTCGACAAAAAATATTTATTATGTAAACTAACTTAACCTTATGAGTTTTTCACCTTATTAACCGAGTTATCCACCGTTTTACAACGAACTTTAGCCAAATTTGGGTCATTTATCCTTTAAAAATGTTAATAACTCGGTGGATAATGTGAATAATCCACCTGCAAAAGTATAATAAAAAATAAACTTTATGTAAATCTGAAACGTGATAAAATAATACTTGCATTTTCAAGTTTTTGTTTACTATTACCATAAACTGATGTATAATAATCACGTCGTTAGTAATTTTGCATTACAAAGGATGTGAAACGGTGAGAGGACTTATAAAAATCCTAGCCTTACTACTATGCCTCTGTCTTTTAGCAGGTTGCGGCTCCGACAGCCGACTGACAGCCAAGGAAATTGCGGACGAGCTTAAAACATTCTCGGCCGATACCGTAAGCTGGACCGAGCTTGGTCGCAGTAAAATATCCACCTACTTTGGCTTTTCGGACGAAAATATTACCGGTTTTAAGGGTTATATAAACGATGCCGAGGAAAAATTCGATATGATTGCGGTTTTCGGCTTTGAGGATGAAACCACCAAGGCCGAGATACTTTCGGGAATTTCGGATATGACAACGCAGATGAGTGAAAACTACAAGCTGGCCAACGAAAGCGTAGCGGGAAAAATAATCAGCAAGACCCTGGCCCAAACCGATCATTTCGTGATCCTATGCATTATGGACCAAAACAAAAAGGTAACCGAGTACCTCCAAAACGAGGTAAAGGCCGAGATAATAGCGTAAATGACACCACCCGAGGGCGTTAGGCCCTCGGGTGGTTTTTAGTTTAAAGATTGTATTCTGTCAAATATTCATATTATGGTTACCGTTCTTCTGCACAGGGTTTTATCCTTCTGCGTTTTACAGCATAAACCAAACAACCCACAGCAAAAACGACAAGTGCGGATACAATCACCGCACCTATGGAATACCAATCTGCAGGGGCAGGCTGTACGGCATTTTTAGCGGTTATTTCGTATAAGCCACCTTGATTTTTTATACAAACAATATACTCCTTGCCCTTTTTAACGGTTCCGGGTACAAATTGTATGTTTATTTCGTCATTTTCAATTTCTCCTTTTATAACTTCTTTCACTTTACAGTTTGCACTAACCGTTACCGGTGTATATATCTTTTCAGAATCCCCGCTAATATTTGTAGCCTTAACTCGAAGGACAATTTTACTTCGTTCCTTTATTTCATCAAAATTTTCGGCTTGAATATATTTTTGGCCGGTATAATCTTTCCAACCGGTATTGTAGTTTACAAGATATTTTATATAATCTGTAAAGGTTTTTACCACATCTGCTTTTACTTTTTCGTTATAAGGAGCATTCGGATCTTCCCATAAAATACGGTCTTTCCAGCCGTACTCAAAGGTTATGTTTCCAATTTGTTCCCAGACTTTTTCCATATCGAAAATCTCATCAGATATGGTATTATAGGCGTCGAACGGGTAATATACATTTATATATTTCTCGGCAGGGACGAGGTATTCTTTTCCCTTGTTTTCTTCGAGATCCTCATCGTAAAAATATAAGCTATTGTCAATTAAGCCATCTATACTTGTATGATATCCCCATCTTCCGGTATAATCTGCGTATCCAACACGGGTCCAGGCATATTCCTCCTCAATATTTCCAAACAACTGACTTTTTATCTTCAGTTTTATATAAAGTGTTGTTCCCAAAAAGGTATACTCGCCTGTATATTCTCCAATAAAAATATTCGTTGTTTGCTTATATTTTTCATAGTCGGTGACCCGACCGGCCAATAAACATAACGGCTGCAAATGCTGTGAGTTATCCGTTAAGGGCATACTTCCCATCAAAAAAGAGGAAAGAATCAGGATCAGCATAAAATACAAAAACAGTTTTTTCATGTTTATCATCTCCTAATATTGATTTTAAATCAAAAAGCGCATAAACCGTTTTGCGGTTTATGCGCCCTGTTCGGAGAATTTAAGCTGATATAACCTACTTGTTACCGAAGGCAGAAAACCGCAAAAACAGTAATGAAAATTGATTTTCATTGCGGTCACACCCCTTCGCAGTTATGTTTACATAGGTAGTATAACATATATTCGGTTGTTTTTCAATATATATTACGTTTTTGTGATAATCAGGCCTCGTAGTAGAGTTTATCTTCGGTCCAGTTTTCGAGAACCTCAGCCATATCGGCGGCGATTTCCCTGGCGGAAGCCAGGTCGTGCTCCAGATAGTTTCCGCACTCCTTACGGCTGACTCCGGGAATATCTCCCTCATAGGCTGCTATAAATTTCATAGAATCGCGCACTACGGCGATTGCCTCGGTGTGGGAAACGCTATCGCGGGTTAAAAAGTAAAATCCTGTTCTGCAACCCATAGGGCCTACATATATAACACTGTCGGCCACACCGGAATTGCGGGCGAAGGTAGCAAAAAGATGCTCGATAGTGTGGCAGGCAGCATAAGGGAGATAATCTCCACCATTGGGAATTTTCATACGCACGTCGTAGGTTATAACGTCCCCGTCGATTCGGGAGATGAACATACCCTTTCCCACCTTGTCGTGGTCTACAGTAAAGCTGGCGATTTTTTTCATATTGACGGCTTCCTCCTTTTTGCAAAAAAGAAAAACGGGAGGAGCAAGCCCCTCCCCTACATTATTATAATTATTCTGCAGTATAGTTATCGAAGTAACCCTGAATGAAGACAATGGGGGTTCCCTTATCGCCCGAGCCGGAGGTAAGGTCGCAGAGAGAACCGATAAGGTCGGTAAGTCTTCTGGGGGTGGTTCCCTCGGAGGCCATTTTACCTACAAGATTATCGTCCTTCTGCTGTATTTTTTCCTTTATTGCTTCCTTAAGAGCATCGCCGGAAAGGTCGGCAAAGTCGTTATCGGCAAGGTACTTAAGCTTCAGCTCGTTGGGGGTTCCCTCAAGACCGCTTGTATATGCGGGGGAAACAACCGGGTCTGCAAGCTCCCAGATTTTGCCTACGGGGTCTTTAAAGGCGCCGTCGCCGTAGACCATTACCTCTACGTTTTTGCCGGTTGCGGCCTTGATTTTAGCCTGGATGGCATCAACCACGGGCTGGCAGTTTCTGGGGAAGAGCTTTACGGTGTCTTCAGTAGCCTTGTTGGAGCCGAGAAGACCATAGTTCTCGTTATATCCGCTTCCGTTTATGGGGGAGTTAAGGATCTCGTCAAGACCGAATACCTTTTCTGCACCTGCGGCCTTTAAAAGACGCTTGGTGCGAGCCCTGGTATGAATGTCGCAGCAAAGAACATTTTTGGTATAGTTTAAAACGGCACGGGGGTCGTTTGCAAAGATTATTTCTGCTTCGGCTCCGCTTTCCTTGATAAGCTGCTCGTAATACTCAACATAATCAACGCCTGTGAAGGTATGCTTCTCAAAGCCGAAAAGTTTACGGTAGGTGGCAAGGTCGAGAACATCCTTATAGGGATCTACACCGTGCTCGTCCATAGCGTCCAGCGAAATGAGATGGTTGCCCACCTCGTCGGAAGGATATGAAAGCATAAGGACGACCTTTTTGGCACCCTGTGCTATTCCGCGAAGGCAGATAGCAAAACGGTTGCGGCTTAAGATGGGGAAGATAACGCCCACCGTTTCTCCGCCGAACTTTGCCTTTACATCCTCGGCAATATCGGAGGTGGTTGCATAGTTGCCCTGGGCTCTGGCAACGATAGCCTCGGTCATGGCAATTATGTCACGGTCGTGAATTTCGAAGCCGTCACATTTTGCGGCCTCTAAAACAGAATCGGCAACGATGCTGACAATATCGTCCCCGTTTCTGATAATAGGTGCGCGGACACCGCGGGAAATTGTACCGACCATACGACTCATACAGTAAACACTCCTTGTGTTGCATTTTTGCAACAAAAATAAATAAATTTAACGAAACTTTAAAGGTTTCTTCCAAACAACAACAGATATTATATCAAATTATACGCTTCTTGTAAATAAATTTCTTTAATTTTTTGAGATATTTTTTGATATGTAATAATTTTCTTGAAGAGTAATTTAAAAGCAGTTATACTTAAAGGGATGATAATTTTAAAGGAGTTTCCTATGATATACCTTTTGGAAGACGATGCAAATATAAGAAACTTTGTGGAATATGCACTTAAAGGCTCCGGCTTTGCAGCCGCAGGTTTTGAGAAGCCTTCCCTTTTCTGGGAAGCTATTAAAGAAGAAATGCCCGACCTTTTGCTTCTTGATTTGATGCTCCCCGAGGAGGACGGACTTAAAATACTGGGCAAGCTGCGCCAAAACAGCGAAACCAAAAATCTTCCCGTTATTCTTGTTACTGCAAAGGGTACCGAATACGACAAGGTCATCGGTTTTGACTGCGGCGCCGACGACTATATCACCAAGCCCTTCAGTATGGTGGAGCTGATTGCACGCATTAAGGCTCTGCTGAGAAGGGCCGACCCCAAACGTGACGACAACGAATACACCGTAGGAGGTCTTACCGTAAGCCCCTCCAAGCACCTTGTACAGGCCGACGGCGAAACTATAACCCTCACCTTCAAGGAATTCGAGCTGCTTTGTTTGCTGATTTCCCACTCGGGCAGAGTTTTCACCAGAGAGGATATTTCGCGTAAGGTGTGGGGTATGGAATTTGAAAAGGAAAACCGCACGGTAGACGTACACATTCGCACCCTTCGCGCCAAGCTGGGCAAATGTGGCAGTCTTATTGAAACAGTACGTGGAATTGGCTATAAAATAGGAGGCTGATATCTTGAAGAAGAAAATCTTTTTCTCTGTTATTATAACCGCAATATCGGTATTTTGTTCGGTTTTTATTCCGCTTTTTATTGCACTTAACCTAAAATCTGACGGCTTATATACTGCACTTATCCTTCTTTCTCTGGTACTGCCCTGCATTATTGCGCCTTTAGCCGCTTCACTTTTCGCAAAAAAAATTGTGGCTCCCATAAAGAATCTTGACCCCGACAGTACGAAAATCGAGGGGGTATATACCGAAATCGACCAGCTTATAGGAAAGCTACGTCGCCAAAACGACCTTATCGACCGACAGATGGCTGACCTTCGCCGCCGACAGGTGGAATTCAGGGCCATAACCGAAAATATGTCGGAAGGTCTTGTTATTTTGGACAACAAATCGGAAATTCTTTCCTATAACACTGCTGCAGTCGGCATTCTGGGTGCGGAAAACGTTACCGAGGGACAGCATTTTATATCTCTATGCCGCAGCAGAAAATTTGTATCTGCAGTAAGCTGCGCCTTCGAGGGCGGACACGGAGAGGCAAACCTTACCATTAACCAAAAGGTATACCAGATTCTGGCAAATCCCGTAACCATAGAGGAGGATATATACGGAGTTGTAATTGTAATTCTGGATATAACCGAAAAGGAAAAACGTGACGAGATGCGGCGAGAGTTCACCTCCAACGTTTCTCACGAGCTTAAGACCCCTCTGACCACGATTTCCGGAATATCCGAGCTTTTGATAAACTCGATGGTTGCGCCCGAGGATATTCCCGGCTTTGCCAAAAACATTCACGACGAGGCTCGCCGCCTTTTAGATCTTATCAACGATATAATCAAGCTTTCCCGTTTGGATGAATACGTTGACCCCATCATTCCCGAAGAAATACGGCTTGACGAGGCTGTTTTAGCGGTTCAGAACCGTCTTTTACTGCCTGCTGCCGAACAGCAGGTTGCGCTGGAGGTAAAGACTGAACCAACCTTAATTATGGGCAATCCCTCCATACTTACCGAAATGATTTATAATCTCACCGATAATGCCATAAAATATAATAAGGTGGGTGGAAGTGTTCTTCTTTCGGTATATACCGAAAGCGGATGTCCCATTTTAAAGGTAGCCGATACGGGAATAGGAATTCCACCCGAGCATCAGCACCGTATTTTTGAAAGATTTTACCGTGTGGACAAAAGCCACTCGAAAGAGGTGGGCGGCACGGGACTGGGCCTTTCCATTGTAAAACACTCAGCCGAGCAACTAAGCGCTCAAATCACGCTGGACAGCTCGCCCGATAAAGGAACCACCATAACCGTGACCTTTCCTCCTGTGATTTAACCAAAGTTTAACAAAAACCCCCTTTTTACTAATAAATTGTTGTGTTAAAATTTTCTTGCAAGATAAAAATTACAAATTTAGTAAATCATTGGAGATTTTGAGAAAAGTGAGGCACTATTATGAATTTATTTGACGTACTTTCCCTTATAGGAGGTTTGGCCCTTTTCCTTTTCGGTATGCAGCTTATGGGCAATGCGCTGGAAAAGAAGGCGGGCGGTCAGCTTAAAAACATACTTGAAAAAATGACCGACAGCCCTTTTAAGGGATTTTTGCTGGGTATGATTGTTACCTGCGTAATTCAATCCTCTTCGGCAACCACAGTTATGGTAGTAGGCTTTGTAAACTCGGGTATTATGAAGCTCCGTCAGGCCATTTCCATTATTATGGGCGCCAACATCGGTACCACCATTACAGCCTGGATTTTGAGCCTTACGGGAGTTTCAGGTGATGCCTGGTACATCCAGCTCTTTAAACCCTCATCCTTCGTTCCCGTACTGGCCCTTATCGGTGTTATATTCTACGTATTCCTTAAAAGTCACAAACATAAGGACACCGGCGTTATTCTGCTGGGATTTGCCACCCTTATGACCGGTATGCAGGCTATGAGCGATGCCGTGGCAGGTCTTAAGGACGTTCCCCAGTTTGCAAGTATTCTTACCCTTTTCACCAATCCTATCCTTGGTGTTCTTGCAGGAGCCGTACTTACCGCAATTATTCAGTCCTCCTCCGCTTCGGTAGGTATTCTGCAGGCCCTTTCTTCCACAGGTGCGATTTCCTTCGGTGCGGCAGTTCCCATTATTATGGGTCAGAATATCGGTACCTGTGCCACCGCTATGCTTTCCTGTATCGGTGCCAATAAAAACGCAAAGAGAACCGCCTTTGTTCATCTTTACTTTAACGTTATAGGAACCATCGTTTTACTTACCCTATTTACCGCTGCTAAAGCTATTTTAGACCTTTCGTTTTTAGACACTATGATGATCGACGAATTTTGGATTGCAGTAGTGCACAGCGCTTTTAACGTTATTTGTACGGTTATTTGGTTCCCCTTCACCCGTCTTTTGGAGAAGCTTGCCTGCATCACGGTTCGCGATACAGAGGCCAAAGAGCACTACGAAATGTTGGACGAGCGTCTCCTTGCCACACCTTCGGTTGCTGTGGAGCGCTGCAGGTCGGTTGCCAACCGTATGGCCGAAATTTCGGTTGCAACCATTAAGGACTCCTTCACCCTGCTTTCTGATTATAATCCCGATGTTTATGAGGCGGTTATAAACGGCGAAAACAAGGTGGACAAGTACGAGGACCGTCTTGGCTCCTATCTTGTAAAGGTTTCCTCTCTCGGACTTTCTGACGATGACAGTCTGGAAACCACCAAGCTTCTGCACATCATAAACGACTTCGAACGCATTTCCGACCACTCGGTAAATATTCTGCAGTCGGCTCAGGAAATCGTTGACAAGAAGCTGGAGTTCTCCGGAGAGGCTAAGCGGGAGCTTTCTGTGCTTATGAACGCCGTAGACGAAATTGTTGACCTTGCCTTTAATTCCTTTGTTCTTAACGATTTAGACAGCGCAATTCAGGTAGAACCCCTTGAAGAGGTGGTGGACAACCTTAAGGACGCTATAAAAAGCCGCCATGTTGCCCGTTTGCAAAAGGGCGATTGCACCATTGAGCTGGGCTTTATCCTTACCGATTTGCTCACAAACCTCGAACGTGTTTCCGACCACTGCTCAAACATTGCCGGTTGTATGCTGGAAATGGCCCACAAGGATATGGCCATTCACAAATATCTCCGCAGCGTAAAGGACGGCGACAAGCAGGAATTCAACCACTATTTCGACTACTTTACCATGAAGTACGATATAGAAAAAGTTTAAAATAAAGCTTAATACTTATAATAAAAACCGAAGGGAATCCCTTCGGTTTTTAAATTTCCATAAACTTATTATACATTTCATCGCCCAGCATGGCGCGATAGACCGTTTCGTAGCCTTCTTTTGGGTTGGGTGCATTTTCGGGGAAGGTCAGTAGGACGTAATCGACCCCGAAAAGCTTTGCCTTCACTCCTCTAAGTTTAAAGCCCGCTCTTTCGTAAAAGGCGATACGTCTTTTTCTTATCACTTGTTCGGCCGAATCGGTTGTGGCGGCAGTATCCTCACACTCAATAAGAATTGTATTATCTCCTGCCGCTTCTTTTAGGTGTTTAAGAGTTTCGCTGCCGATGCCCTGTCCCCTTTTTTCGGGATTGACAGCAAGATAGTCCACCAAAGCATAGCCGTCTTTTACGCAAAGGCCAAAATAAGAAAGCACCTCGCCGCCGCTGGATATAGCATAGTAGGTGCAGAGCCCCTCCTCCACCATTCTGAGCAGATGATTTAGGGGCTTGAGCTCGTCCGGCGGGAAGTCAACAACCATATAGGTGTTGTAGATATATTCAATTTGTTCGGAATTTAAAACAGTTAGCATTTTGACCACGTCCAAATATAATTATAACACAGCAGAAATCCATAGTCAATAGTTTAAAAAATTATTTATTTTTTACAAAAATTATTCACAAAAAGGTTGACAAACTGACAAATCCGTGCTATATTAAAGACACAGAAGAGAAGTCAGAAAGAAAAATTTTTGGAAAGGAAAGGACTGATACCCGATGAAAAGGGAAACTGAACCTCAGGTGCAATTTAAAATTTAGAGGAAAGGTGTGAGTCCAAAGAACAGGTAAGTTTTTACCCGACCGACCGGACAGGTATAAATCCGGAATCTGACAAGTCAATAAACCATTAAGTATATAAAATTTTAAGTAAAGGCGTGAGTCCAAAGGTTTATTAAGTTTTTATTCGACAAAAATAAACGTAAAGGAATGAGTCCAAAAATTTAGGTAAATATAATTTGACCATTAAATTTTAAAGGTGAGTCCAATGTATTAACC
>JAXJWR010000142.1:0-1402 GCA_036307905.1 Acutalibacteraceae bacterium | reverse complement strand
CGCAGAATGTTAATTTCATCACTTAAAACGATAAAATCAAAACAAGCAGGTGAATAAATGAGTAAAGAAATAGAAATACGTGGTTGCATTGAAATTCCAGATGAAATTACCGTAGATGAAGTTACAGATGCATTTATAGATTTTATCGAATCTAAAGGTTGGTATTTTGGCGGCGGATTTCAGGAGATAACTGATAAGGATGATAAATCGTAAATAGAATCTTTAATAATTGCTTGGCAGAGTGTAAAGGGTTTTAGGTTCTCCTAACAAGTGACATTTGGGCGCCAAAATGTCCTGCTAGTTACGGTATAAGACAAAATTAAAAGCTGTGTAGGAATTTTCTACACAGCTTTTTTACGGTCCTTTAGGGTACGACCCTTGGCAGTCCGTTTTTATTTAGAAAGATTTATAACCGTGATGGTCGAAGTAGAGCTTGTGATTTTGCACCAGCTCTTTTATTTGTGCAGAAACTCGGGCGGCAATCTTACCGTCGGTAATCTCTCCGCGGACAACCTCACAGCCGATGCCGTTTGCGCAAATAAGATTACCTGTTGCGGTGTTGTCGTAGCTGAACTTACCCTCAAACACGGTGCCGTCCGAAAGGGTCAGCTTACCCTTATAGTAGAAGTAACCCTCTCGCCAGATACCCTCGTAGGTATCTCCGTTTCTGAAGTGATAGGTTCCCAAACCATCGAAGCGGTTTTGGTCCCACTCGCCCTCGTAACGGTCGCCGTTTATATACTCCATAGTACCAAGGCCGATTATATCGCCCTTCATCCACTCGCCCTTATATTTACGTGTATAGCGGTGGTTGGAATAGATGTATTCGCCCTGTCCGTGGAATTTTCCGTCTTTAAGAGCTCCTTCATAGCGAGAACCGTCAGCATTCTGCTTAACTCCCGAAACGAAAATTCCGCTTTCAAACTTACCTTGGTAGTATTCGTTTTTATTGTCGGCGCTGTACAGCTTACCCTCTCCGTGGAGGGAGTATTCTCTGTGCATTCCCTCGTAAACCAGGCCGTTTTTATAGAAAATCGTGCCGTAGGGCTTAGGCTCGTCGTTTTCGAACTCTCCTATAAAGTAGTCGATGCTCGTGCCTTGGAATATCATTTTGCCCATTCCGTGACGGACGTTATCCTTCCACTCGCCATCGTATATCGTGCCGCTCTTATAAAACAGCTTACCCTTTCCGCTTCGCTTTCCGTCTACGAAGTCACCCTCGTAATAGTCCAGACGGGAGTCCTTTGCGTAGGTATATTTACCATGTCCGTGAGGCTGAGCGTTGCTGAAGGTTCCGTTGTAGCTGTTTCCGCTGGTAAAGTCTACGCGGCCCTCACCCTCGAAGGCAATTCCGTTTTTAAATATGCCAAGGAAGGTATCGCCGTTTTTATAAATGTATTTT
>JAXJWR010000141.1:0-5637 GCA_036307905.1 Acutalibacteraceae bacterium | reverse complement strand
GTTTACGTTTTCCTCACAGAAGGGAGTTTTTTCTTCTGACACCCGGATAACCTCGCCGAGATTTCTGAAAATGAGAGCCATAAACAAAAAAATGGCCGTGGCACCGAAGGCATAAACGGCATAGGCTATGTAGTCTATTTGGCCTGTAGCGTTTGCCAGCATGGCTTCAAATCCGTAGGCCGATACCTCAGGGTCGGCCATTAAGTCTGCCACATCCATAACATATTTAAGATTCTGTGGAGAAGCGACCGAAATGATGCCCGATGCGGCCATAAGTGCCGCGCTTACATAATGACAGATCTCAACTATTTTAATAATGATCATCACTGCTTTTTTTATACCTTTCATAAAAACGCCTCCTTTAATTTCTACCTTGATTTTAGCACACAATTTATCGTTTGTCAAATATTTTTTAATGTTTGTCGATAAATTATTATTATTTATCATAAAAAAAGACCTTGTTTAAAAGGTCTTTTTTGTTATGGTTCTATTGTCATAGGTGGTATAGTAATATGCCGGCTCGGCAGGGTCAATACAGCAGGTGTAGGCGGTATGCATCAGCCCACCTTGGGTATTTTTTACGCAGCCTTTTGGCACGAAAACGCTATCCATAATATGAAAAAAACGGACAATGTTTTTATCCTTGCCTGCCTCTTTTTCGATATGATTTTTCACAAAAGCCGCCCGTACAAAACGAGATACCGAAGAATAATCCCCCGGCAGACCCATCGACCCCATACCCCCCGAATAGGCTTCGGGACTCAGTGTGGGAAAGCCGCTGTTTTCGGGAGGATTTGGGCTGAGAGTCATAAAATCTGCCAGCCTTGTTAAATGATAAGGAAAGGGGGGCGCATTGGTGAGGACCCCCACGGGATTATCGTATATTTTAAGGCCTTCCTCCACAGATTCCACCGTAATGCTTCGGTTTTTGTCGGCAATTATCCAATGCAGAGAGGTGGCGGGCATATTTTCGCTGAAATCCTCGGCGGTTATATTGGCGTTTATAAGCAGACTTTCGGCCTCATCTACGGTTTTACAGCTTGTCAGCACCCAGGTTACAAACTCGAAGGATGCAATATTCCTTGCCCCTACCTTTTCGGGATGATAGCAGGCGTATTTTGGAAAGTTCAGTGCCGCTGCCGAGAGGCCGTCCTCGTTTACTCCGTCGAAAAACAGGCGTGTGCTTCCTACTCTCACAGCCGTTCCCAAAACGGCGGGATGGCTGTCCGAAGGCGGGAGATGACGAAACTCCACCCTGCTGTTTGCAGAAAGGGTTTCCACCCTTTGCCCAAAGTCTCTGTCCACGTCAAGGGTTCTTCCGAAAAACGGATATTCCCCCGTCATACCTACTGCTGTACACATATTCTCACCCTGTTTATAAGTTTATATACTTAATATGCCCTGAAATTTGCTTTATATATTAGAAAAACTTTATATTTTGTAGACTTTTCGACAATAATATTATATAATATACTTATCTATAGTCTTTCAGGCGGAAAGGATGCTTACATGTACGATTATCTTATAGTTGGTGCCGGTCTTTACGGTGCCGTTTTTGCACAGGAACTTACAAAACAGGGCAAAAGCTGTCTGGTTATCGACCGAAGAAGTCATATTGCAGGAAACATTTATACCGAACAGGTTTCGGGTATAAACGTTCACAAATACGGCGCTCATATCTTCCACACCTCCGACAAAGAGGTTTGGGACTACGTTAACCGCTTTGCCGAGTTCAACAATTATATAAACGCTCCCATTGCGGTTTATAAGGACGAGCTTTATAACCTCCCCTTCAATATGAACACATTTTCTAAAATGTGGGGCATCCGCACCCCTGCCGAGGCAAGGGCAAAAATTGCCGAACAGGTTGCCGAACTGGGTATCACCGAGCCTAAAAATCTTGAAGAGCAGGCTCTAAGCCTTGTTGGTACCGACATTTACGAGAAACTCATTAAAGGCTATACCGAAAAGCAGTGGGGCCGCGACTGTAAGGAGCTTCCCTCCTTTATCATAAAGCGTCTGCCCTGCCGTTTCATTTACGACAACAACTACTTTAACGACCGTTACCAGGGAATTCCCATTGGTGGATATACCGCTATGGTAGAAAAGATGCTGGAGGGGGTTGAGGTAAGACTTAATACCGATTATTTCGACCTTATAAAAGCTCAGCCCGATATTGCAAAGACGATAGTTTACACCGGCTGTATCGACGAATTCTTCGGCTACAAGCTGGGCGCCCTTAAATACAGAAGCGTTACCTTCGAAACCGAGGAGCTGGATATGCCCGACTATCAGGGAAATGCCGTTGTAAACTACACCGAGCGAGAGGTTCCCTTTACCAGAATAATCGAGCACAAGCATTTTGAATTCGGAAGTCAGCCCACCACCGTAATAAGCCGAGAGTATTCGGCCGAGTGGAAGCCCGGTATGGAGCCCTACTACCCCGTAAACGACGAGGAAAACGCTCAGCTTTATGCACAGTATAAAGAGCTGGCCGAAAAGCAGGGTAACGTAATTTTCGGCGGACGACTGGGCCAGTACCGTTACTACGATATGGACAAGGTCATTCGTGCGGCTCTTGATGACCTTAAAAATATATAACCTTAGAAGGGGGAAACTTAAAAATGAGTACACCTAAAGTTTCTGTGGTGGTTCCTTGCTACAACGTGGAGAAATACCTCCACCAGTGTGTCGACAGCATTGTGAATCAGACCCTCAGCGACCTGGAAATAATCTGTGTAAACGACGGTTCTACCGACTCTACCTTAGACATACTAAAAGAATATGCCGAAAAAGATGCTAGAGTTAAAATTATAGACAAGCCCAACGCAGGCTACGGCGACAGTATGAACCGCGGCTTTGATATGGCTACGGGCGAGTATATCGGCATCGTTGAGTCGGACGATTTTATTGACCCCGATATGTTTGAAAAGCTTTACGCCTGTGCCAAGGAGCATAGTCTTGATGCGGTTAAATCCGGATTCTACTTCTATTGGTCGAAGGACGGGGAGAGAAATATCCCCCACCCCATCGCCTCCAGAATCACAAGCAAACGCACCTTCTGCCCCACCACCGATTTTGATTCTAAAATGGAAATGGTAGAGTTCTTTAACTTTAAGCCCTCTATCTGGTCGGCCATTTACCGCAAGGATTTTATACGGGAAAACGGTATTCGCTTTAACGAAACCCCCGGTGCTTCCTTCCAGGATACCTCCTTTAACTTCAAGGTGTGGGCCCTTGCAAAGCGTGCCCGTATTATGGAGGAGTGCTTCCTTCACTACCGCCAAGACAACGAGGCATCTTCGGTAAACAATCCCGGAAAGGTCTACTGCATCTGCGACGAGTATGCCGAAATCGACCGTTTCCTTGATGCCCATCCTACCCTTAAGGCTATTATCGAGCCTGTTATGGTGCGTGTTAAGTTTGACGGCTACTGCTGGAATTACGAGCGTCTTTCCGAGCCTTTGCAGGCCGAGTTTATTAAACGCTTCAGCCAAGAATTCGGCAGACATATGGCCGACGGTGCCCTTCGCAAGGAGTATTTCGAATGGTACAAATGGAAAAGGGTTCACCAGATAATCGAAAAGCCCGAAAAATATCACGAGGTTTTCGTAAAAATTAAAAAGGGTGAAATCACAGAGGACAGCAAAGAGGCCGACCTCTGGCGCAGAGAACCTTATACCATCGGTGGAAAGGAAGCTCCCGCTTTCCTGGACAAGCTGATAAGCGCCCTCCACTGCATAAAAGACCACGGCTTCTGGTACACGGTTAAATTTGCAATGAAGAAGATTTACAGGAGGATAAAGAAATGAGCAAGCCCGTAAAAATTTCTGTAATTATCCCCATCTACAACGTAGAAGAATTCCTTTATTGCAGTCTTGGAAGCTGTTCACGACAGACCCTCAGAGACGTTGAATTTATCTGCGTAAACGACGGTTCTTCCGACCGTTCCTTGGAAATTGCCCGCGAGTTTGAAGCAAAGGATGACAGATTTATTGTTATCGACAAGCCTAACGGCGGAGTTTCCACAGCTCGAAACGCAGGACTTGACGCAGCATCGGGCGAATTTATTATGTTCCTTGATGCCGACGATAAGTTCGAGGACAAGGCCTGTGAACGAGTATGGCAGGAAAATCTTGAAGGTCCTACCGATATTATTGTTTTTTCTTCTTCTGTTTTCCCCACCTTCCCCCGTCCCCTGCCCTGGTATTATTCGGTGCTTTGCGCCCCCACCCGCCGTTATTGGGAATTTACCCCCGAAGTGCTTTTTGACGAGCCCTCTACCCGTCCCTTTATATGGCATCAGGCCTTCAGAAAAAGCATTATTGACCAGCACAACATTCGCTTCCCCGAAGGTGTGGCCCTTGGCGAAGATACAATGTTCCTGATGTCTGTTTATCCCCACGCAAGGTACTTTGCCTTCATTCAGGATACCCTGCATAATTACCGCTGGTTCAGAGAAGGCTCGGCAATGTTTAAGGCCGATGGCGACTACGATGCAAAAATCAGCGACGATATTGCGGTTATTGAAAAGGTTTGCGGATATTGGCACAATCAGGGCTGGATTGAAAAATATTCTGTAAAGTTTTTAGGTTGGATTCTTGACTTTGTCTGCTATACCATTCGTGATCATAAGAGCGACAAAACAAACGAACACTACAAACGTCTGGCGAATATTGTCTCCAGATATAATTTAAATAACGCTGTAAAGAAACTTGATTCCCGCCTTAAAATGCTTGCTAAACCCATAAAGAAATTCCTTTAATTTTATAGGAGGATATAACAATGAGTTTATTAAAAAAAGATTCCAAGCCCGAAAAAGCACATAAGTATGACGTAGGTGTTACCGGCTGGTGGTATAACGAAAACTACGGCGGCACTATGACCTATTATGCTCTTAACCGTGTGCTTCAGAGCATGGGACGTTCTGTTCTTATGATTGCACGCTGCACAAACGACCCTAACTACCGCGACAAGGAGGACAGCGTTCCCTTCCGCTTTGCAAAGAAATACTATAACATCAGCAAAAATTACACCCACGGCACCATAGGCGAGCTGAATGATATGTGCGACACCTTCATTTCCGGCTCCGACCAGCTTTTTAACCCCGTACTCTGGCAATGGTCCGGCCCCCAGTATTTCCTTAACTATGCCGGAAACGACAAGAGAATTATCTCCTACGCTTCCTCTTTCGGAAACGAGTTTTACGACAACAAGGGACTTAAAGTTCCTATGAAAAACTGGCTCGACCGTTTTGATGCCATTTCGGTGCGCGAGGACTACGGTGTTGACATCTGTAAGGACGTTTTCGGCATAAAAGCCAAACACGTGCTTGACCCTGTTTTCCTGTGCGACGTGGCCGAATATGAAAAGTTGGCCGATTCTTCTCCCCTTACCAAGAAAAACGACTATATGCTCAGCTTCTTCCTCGACCCCGACGAGGCAAAAAGACAGTGCATTTTGGACCTTAGCGAAAAACTTGGTCTGCCTTACGTTAATCTTCTTAATGCCGACCACGTGAAAAGCAATGTTGAAAAGCTCCATCTCGACAACACCTTCCCCAGTTGCGACATCGAGGATTGGGTTTTCCGTTACAAGAACGCCGATTTCGTTATTACCGACTCATTCCACGGCACC
>JAXJWR010000140.1:0-3241 GCA_036307905.1 Acutalibacteraceae bacterium | reverse complement strand
GGCGGTACATATATACACACAGCAGGGCACAAATGATAGCCATTACGAAAAGTATAAGGGTTTTAAAATTGAATCTTTTCACAGCCGTTCTCCTTTCGGTTTAAACTATATTTCCATTATGATGGGAAGAACCATGGGGCTTCTTCTGGTAACGCTATAAAGATGCTTTGAAATTCCGTCACGAAGGCGAAGCTTTATTGTGTTACGATCGCGGACGCGGTGGATATAGCATTTTTCCAGAATATCCTCGGCAACCTCGGTTACCTCGTTTATAAGTTCTTCCGATTCCTTTACATACACAAATCCGCGGGAGACTATCTCGGGGCCTGATACAACCTCACCTGTAACGGAATCCATAGTAAGGGTGACGATTATAATTCCGTCGTCGGCAAGATGCTTGCGGTCACGCAGAACCACACCGCCAACGTCGCCTACACCCAGTCCATCAACCAGTATACGACCCGAAGGTGCCGTATCGCTGACCTTGATGCCCTTTGAAGAAACCTCGATTACATCTCCGATATTGGCGATAAGCGTATTATCCTTGGGAACGCCCATAGTCTGAGCCAGAAGTGCGTGCTTATAAAGATGCTTCTGTTCCCCGTGGAGGGGTATATAATACTTAGGTTTAACCAGGGACATAAGGAGCTTTAACTCCTCCTGGCAGGCGTGTCCCGAAACGTGAACGTCGTACATCTTTTCGTAGACAACGTTTGCGCCACGTTTCATAAGCTCGTTTACAACCTTTCCAACCAGCTTTTCGTTACCCGGGATGGGGGTTGCAGAAATGATTATCATATCGCTGGGGACAATTTCAACGTTTCTGTGGTCGCTGAAGGCCATTCTGTGGAGGGCTGAAAGAGGCTCTCCCTGGCTGCCTGTGGTGATGATTACAAGCTGTTCGGGTGTGTACTTATTTATAGTTTCGATGTCTATTAAAACGTTTTCGGGAAGGTTTAAATAACCTAGCTTTGCCGCAACCGAAACAACGTTAAGCATACTTCTGCCCGAAACCGCAACCTTGCGTCCGCAATTCACCGCTTCGTCGATAATCTGCTGGATACGATGAATATTAGAGGAAAAGGTTGCAATAATTATGCGGTTTTTTCCCGCCTTTTTAAAGAGATTCTGGAAGGACTCCCCTACCACCCTTTCGGACATAGTATACCCGGGACGCTCGGCATTGGTGGAATCGGCCAGCATTGCAAGAACACCCTTTTTACCAAGTTCTCCGAAACGGGCAAGGTCGATTACCTGCGAGTCGATGGGGGTGGTATCTATCTTGAAGTCGCCTGTATGAACTACGGTTCCTGCGGGGCACTTGATAGCGAAGGCAACAGCATCGGGAATAGAGTGATTTACATGAATAAACTCTACATCAAAGGCACCGAACTTTAAGGTGCTTCCGGGAGAAACCTCGTTAAGGCTGGCCGTGCTAAGATTTTTATGCTCTTTAAGTTTGCCCTCAATAAGGCCTATCGTTAGTCGCGTAGCGTAAATGGGCACGCTGATATTCTTTAAAAGGTAAGGAATTGCGCCGATGTGGTCCTCGTGGCCGTGGGTTACCACCAGTCCGCGGATTTTATCGCGATTAGCCTCGAGATATGAAAAATCGGGAATTACTATGTCTATTCCGGGGGTTTCCTCGTCGGGGAAGGCCATTCCGCAGTCGACAATAAGAATATCGTCCTTATATTCATACGCGGTAATGTTCTTTCCTATTTCACCCAGACCTCCCAGAGGGATTATTTTAAGGGGTGTTTTAGGCGTTTTGTTCTGTTTAGATTTGTTCTGCTTCTTGGCAGTGTTTTCTTTTTTCTTAGGTTTATCGTTCTTTTTGGCAGGGTTCTTCTTGCCCATATTCTTTTTTGTTTCGGGCTTTTTATCGTTCTTTTTCTTAAGATTCTTGTTTTCGTTTGCCACTTTAAACTTTTCCTCCTTACAGTTTTATGTTAAAAGCTTACGTTATACAACCTACGCCATCATAACATAAGCATATATAGTCAAGTTTAATTTTACTTTTTTTTGAGTCAAATGTCAAGAATAACGTAGGTTTATGTATAATAATATTATTACTATAATTTGAAAATATTAAACAGTATATATTTTATCGGTTGAAAAATGTCGAAAAGGGTGTTATAATAACAAAGATAAATATTTTAGGAGGTACTGACTTGAGTAAAAAAGTTCTTATCACAAGAGACAGCACCAGCGATTTGCCGAAAGAAATCGTTGAAAAGTATAATATTAAAACCATTCCTCTGGGAATCACGCTGGGCGATAAAAACTATCGCGACGGTGTGGATATTGACCCCGATTTTATTTACAAATATCACAGCGAGCATGGTGTTCTTCCCAAAACCAGCGCCGCCAACATTGCCGAAATGGAGGATTTCTTCCGCGAATACACCGAACAGGGCTATGCAATAGTTCACTTTACCATCAGCTCCCAGATGTCCTCTACCTTCCGCAATTCTCAGCTTGCCGCTGAAGAGTTCGAGGACGTTTACGTGGTAGATACTGCAAACCTTTCTACCGGTGAAGGTCTTATCATTATGAGGGCTGCCGAAATGGCAGAGGCCGGTAAAGAGGCTAAAGAAATCTACGAGGCAGCTTGTGACCTTGTTCCCAGGGTAGATGCGTCCTTTGTTATCGATAGTCTTGAATACCTGCACAAGGGCGGACGTTGTTCTGCTCTGGCCGCTTTAGGCGCAAATCTTCTGAAGCTTAAGCCCTGTATTCAGGTTAAAGACGGTAGTATGGGCGTTTGCAAGAAATACCGCGGCAAATATTCCCTTACCCTTAAGGAATACGTTGCCGACCGTCTTACCGACTACAGCGATATTGAGCTTGACCGAGTTTTCGTAACCCACGCAGGCTGTGACCCCGAGCTGGTGGAAGAGGTTCGCGCAATGGTAGCCGAGACCGCCCCCTTTAAGGAGGTCATCGTTTCCCGTGCAGGCTGCACCGTTTCCTCCCACTGCGGTGCTAATACTCTGGGTGTACTGTATATCAGAAAAACTCCCCTGAAGTAATGTTTTGACACATTGGCTTTTGTTTGCATAGTATAAGTCAGGGAGCAACCGATATCCGTTTCGGCGGTAGCCATGGCTTATCTGAAAATTACCGACTCAAGCCTCCCTTTTATATAAAAAGGCATCTCACAAGAGTGAGATGCCTTTTGTTTTTATTCTTCAGTTTCCTCGGGGTTTGTATATAGCACAGAGAACCGTCCCCTGTC
>JAXJWR010000139.1:0-4687 GCA_036307905.1 Acutalibacteraceae bacterium | reverse complement strand
GCGTGCATTATAAGGACTTCGCCCTTTTCTTTGCTGAAACGTTGCAGTTCCGAAACCGAAATCAAACGTCGCTGATGTTTGTCGGCAGTGTATATTGAGCCACACAGCTCGCTTATTTCGTTAAGAAGTGACAACTCCTTAGAGGTAAGGAATACCCAGTTATCGCAGTTGCCCTTAATGGTGTCGGCATCTTCACCGTATTTACCCTTTAGCTGATGCATACTCTGGGCAACGAGAAAATACCGCATATTACGGCTTCTTGCTGCCGAAATCATTGCAGGCATATCGGGCACCTTGGGCATATTACAGAACTCGTCCAGTACGAAATTCACCCTCACAGGTAGGCGGAAATTATCTTGTTTTTGAGCCTCGTTAATAAGAATTTGATATGCCTGCTTTATAAAGGTTGTTATAAGAAAATGATAGGTTGTCTTTTCGTCGGGAACAATGAGATAGACCGCTGTTTTTTCTTTACCGATATTTCTTATATCTATTGTATTTCCCGAAAGCATACGAGTCAGATTCTTTTGGGTATTAAAAACACGTACCATACCGTAAAGAGAAATAAATATACTTCTCTTAGTGTTTTCGGCGCCAACGAAAACTCCCTTATAGTTCATTCCCGCAATGGTTTCGTCGCTCATCATTTCGGAAAGCTCTGACAGTTTCTTTTCGGTGCCGGCGGTACACATTCTCGCAAGGCTTGCAATGTTGGCCTCGGTGCTTTTTCCGCTTTCCATCAAAAGAAGAAGATTTGCCAAGGCATATGAGGCGGCCATTTCGGGCCAGAAAATATCCTTTGTGTTTGAAAGCTGAGGCTCGGCTAATGCGGCTACAAAATCGTTAAGCATTGAAATTCCGATTTCCTTATCTGCCGAATGATAAAGCTCATAAGGTAGGGCCAAGGGATTCCACATATCGCCGTAGCCTATATCACGGAAATTAAGGACCACGGTTTTGTATCCGTTGGCTTTAGCAATACCCGAAGTTCTGGCATATATCTCGCCCTTGGGGTCAGTAACGATAAATGACTCCCCTGCTTTTGTAAACAGGTTTACAAGGGGCATACAAAACAGACGCGTTTTTTTGGAGCCTGTTGCACCGAAAATGAGGGTGTGGGTATCCTCGCCGTCCACATACGCTTCCTTTCCGTCGGACAAAAGAGGCAGTCCGCCCACGGGATATTTATCGGCGTATAAATCAACATAGGTTCCCGAATTTTGGATTTCTTCAATGGTGGCCCAACGTGTTTCCTGATTGTTGTTTACGTGCCTGCCAAATTTATAACTTTCGTTGTTCATTACATTATTCCTTTCGTCAGATTATTCAACGAGGCCTATTTTTCGGGTCTTTTCAAAGTTGATTTCGGTTTTGCTTACAAATTCGCTATCGGGAGCGAAGTCTGCAAGGTCCTTGGCGGTTAAGTTATATGAAACGAGATTTTCTTTGGAAAATACGGTATATGCAATTTCTTGGCAAAGCAGACGAATTGTTTTAAATCCATCGAAATAGCGATTTTTTCTAAGCTTATTTATTGTTGCGGTAAGAAGCTGCTTTCCATCATCGGAAAGGGTAAGTCCGTATCCCGAAAGTTTGCGTTCTATGTATTCAAACAAATCCTCAGTTTTGGGCATACTGAGTGTGATTTTTTCAAGTCTTAGGTACATTGACAAAAAGGCTTCAAGGTTATGTATTTTCTTCTCGTCGTCGGTATCAACTGCAAGAACGATAAGCCATTTTTCGCTGTTGGCTGCCAGATATTCGCAAAAGTCGGCAAAGTATTTTTCTTCGTAATGATTTATCCACTCGTTCACATCTATTCTCATTATTCCGCGGAACTCGTTTCTGAAGCCTGCGGCATTACTGACCTCACACATAAGGCGCTGAATCTCGGTAAATTCCACGTCTGGTTTACAGTATCCCAAAACGAACTCGAAGAATTTTACGTCTCCGTAGAAATCCATAAGGTTGCCTTTTGAGGCGAGATATTCACTCAGCAGCCTGAGAAGACGGGTTTGTCCAACTCCTGATTTTGCTACCCAAAGCATATCGGGCAACAGCACGGGCAGGTCGGTAGGATAATTTTTAATATTACCCGAAAGAATCTCCCATTTTTTTACCAGGGCAACCAGTTCATCCCCTTCTTTTAGTTGCATTATTTCGTCGTAATACTTATTCATAAAACAACCCCCTATAACAATATGGTTATTATACACCAAAATGTCGCAAAATGCAACATTTTATGCAAAAATAAACAGTCAGGCTTTTTAACCTGACTGCAACACTATTTTATAGCCTTTTTCTTCCATTTTCCACGATAGTAGAAGAGTACAGTAAGTACCGCTCCCATCACCCAGGATGTTAGCAAAGATATTTGTATACATTCCTGTCGTCCGAAGGGTAACTCTTCGGTTCGGGTAAGGAAGGAAATGCCGTATGCAACGGGAACACGAATAACTACCGTGGTAATCAGCGAAATCCACATAGGAGTCATTGTATCGCCTGCTCCGCGCATTATGCCCGAAAGACTTTGAGTAACGGCCACCGCAATATATCCAACCGCAAGAATAAACATTAGTCGGTAACTCAGGTCGACCAGCTCGGCAGTGTCGCTGAACACCGACATAAGTCCTTTGCCGAATATCAGTATTATTGCGGTTATCACCGTAGAACAGGTAACGGCCATAAGGGTTCCCTGCTTGGCTCCCTTTGTTACCCTATCATAAAGTCCTGCACCTACATTCTGACCGGAGAAGGTTGTAAGAGCCATTCCAAAAGAGAAGTTCGGCATCATGGCAAATCCATCTACACGCATAATAACAACGTTTGCCGCGATGAACATTTCACCAAAGGAGTTGGTAAGAGACTGAACAATTATCATTGCAGATGAGAATATAGCCTGTGTAAGTCCTGACGGAATACCAAGACGCACGATAGTACCTGTATATTTTCGTTTGGGAAGCAGGTGCATAAATTTGAACTCGAAATGCTGACGCATACTTAAAAGTTTAAGGAAGCAAAGTGCGGACGAAACCCCTTGAGCTATAACCGTTGCAAGGGCAACTCCGCCAACCCCCATTCCGACAACTGCAACAAAATATATATCGAGAACAATATTTATAACCGTAGCGATAAGTAAATAAATAAGGCTTGAAAATGAATCGCCAAGGCCTCTAAGAACGCCACTTAGGATATTATAAAAAGCCATTCCGATAATTCCGAGAAGGGAGATGCAAAGATAATCGGCACAGCCGTTTTTAATTGCATGTGGAGTGTTTAGCAAATCAAGCATAGGTGAAATAATCGGAAGTCCTACCGCAATTAAGAACAAGCAGGAAATAACCGTAGCGGTAATTCCGTTTCCTATGGTATAGGAAAGAGCCTCTCGATTCTTGGCACCGAAATACTGGGAAACCATTATATTCACGCCTGCCGAAATACCCATAAACAGCACAAGGAGAAGATTAAGTATTGGTCCTGCACTTCCAACTGCGGCAAGCGCATTATCCCCTATATACTGTCCAACAACAATACTGTCTACCGTGCTGTAAAGCTGCTGTGCAATATTTCCTATAAGCATAGGCATCGTAAAAATCACGATGCTTTTCCAGGGCGACCCCACCGTCATATCTGTAGGGGAAAAAATTCTTTTAAACACGTATTACCTCTTAAAAACAATATCATTTATTTTGTTCGAGAATTTCGGAAAACAGTTTGATTGCCTCATCCATTGAGTTGAGCTGAGTGTACATAATACCGCGAACGCGATCGCTAAAGTCAACAAGATCCGGAATGCCGATGCATTTCATTCCTGCACGATGTCCTGCAATTATTCCGTTTTCAGAATCTTCAAAGACAAAGCAGGTCTCGGGGGCAACGCCGAGTTTTTCGGCCGCTAAAAGAAAGATATCGGGAGCGGGTTTACCGTTAGATACGTCTACTCCGCCTACAAGAACGTCAAAATATTTTTCGGCACCGACAACCGCAAGGTGGTGGTCAATAGTTTCGTGGGAAGAACCCGATGCCAAAGCGACTTTAATATTGTTTCTTTTCAGAAAATCAAGCAACTCTTGTGCTCCGGGCTTGTATTTTACAACGATGTTGTCAATTACATATTGCAAGGTTTGTTTTTTAAATTGAGGGATATCCAAAGTCGGAAAGTTATCAACAAGATATTTAACCCAGGCAGGCTCGTTAAAACCGCAAACAAAGGGAATGTGCTCTCCCAGTCCGCAGATACCCTGCGCCCTACCCGCTGCTTCCCAAGCAGGAACACATATTTTCTGAGTATCCAATAAGGTTCCATCCATATCGAAAATTACGCTGAACAAAATAATCACCGCCGAAAATATTTTACTGTGTAATTATATATGAGAAGCCTACTCAAGTCAACAGAAAGGATAAAAATTTATACTAATTCTCAAGAGGCCTCGGGCAAAGCTTAATATTCAAAAGAAATAAAAAAGGACTAACTCAAGGTTAGTCAAATTATCTGTCGAGGTACTCTGCGCAGATGTTTTTTCGACCGCTGCGGCGGTGCCCGAAAAAATTTATCTTGCTCGAGACTTCACCGTCCCAAAACGCTATCCCGCGTTTTGGGCGGCTTCGACGAACTCTCGGCCTCAAGAGGCCTCGGGCAAAGCTTAATATTCAAAAGAAATAAAAAAGGACTAACTCAAGGTTAGTC
>JAXJWR010000138.1:0-14172 GCA_036307905.1 Acutalibacteraceae bacterium | reverse complement strand
AGAATATAAAAAGGCTCTTGCCTGGGTAAAAGAAAACTGCATCGAAGGATTCGATAAAAACCCTGTCGAGCTTCAGAAAACAAGAGCGCAAAAGGATGCCGATTGGGAGTTTGTTGTTAAAATGATGGTCATTATCAAAGACCTTATGAACGGCAACAAGAATCTGCCCCGCGGTTGTGAAGAAGAAATGGTTGGCCACAATGCCATTGCAGCAGGTTTCCAGGGTCAGCGCCAGTGGACAGATTTTTATCCCAACTGCGACTTCCCCGAATCGATGCTTAATACCTCCTTTGATTGGAACGGTGCCCGTGAACCCTATATTCTCGCCACCGAAAATGACGTTTTGAACGGCCTTGGTATGCTCTTTATGAAGCTGCTTACAAACCGAGCTCAGATGTTTGCTGACGTTCGCACTTACTGGAGCGGAGACGCAATTAAACGTGTTACAGGCTACGACATCGAGGGTAAGGCAGCCGACTCTGACGGTGTTATTCATCTTATAAATTCCGGCGCTTGCTGTCTTGATGCAAACGGCGCCGTAAAGGATGAAAACGGTAATGCCGTTATGAAGCCTTGGTATGAAATGACCGATGCCGACTGCAAGGCCGTTATGGAAAACTCCACCTGGAACTATGCAGATCTCGGCTACTTCCGCGGCGGAGGATATTCTTCTCGCTTTGAAACAAAGGCAGAAATGCCCGCGACTATGATTCGTCTAAATCTCGTTAAAGGTCTCGGTCCCGTTCTTCAGATTGCTGAAGGTTGGACGGTCGACCTTCCCGAAGACGTTAGCGATACCCTCTGGAAGAGAACCGACTATACCTGGCCCTGCACTTGGTTTGCGCCCAGAACTACGGGTGAAGGTGCGTTTAAAACCGCATACGATGTTATGAACAACTGGGGTGCCAACCATGGAGCAATTTCTTACGGACATATTGGAGCTGACCTCATAACCCTTTGTTCAATACTGCGTATACCTGTTTGTATGCACAACGTTCCTGAAGATAAGATTTTCCGTCCCGCCGCTTGGAATGCATTCGGAATGGATAAAGAAGGACAGGATTATCGCGCTTGCGCCAACTTTGGTCCACAGTTCAAAAAATAGTAATCATATGAGTAGGTATACGTAAGTTTACCTACTTAAAGGAAATATCGTTATGTATATTGAAAAAGATTATTTCGGTAGAAAGATGCTTGAATTCAAGTTTGGAGAAAGAACGGCTTATCTCGTTTGTCCCGACAAGTCTTGTGCAGGCAAGCCGTGGCTTCTAAAAACTGAGTATTTTTGGGCTTTTCCCGAATTTGAAAAAGATATGCTTGAGCGTGGATATCACATTGCATATATTGAGAACGCAACCCGTTGGCATCATCCTGACGACGATACGATGAAGCACGAGCTTTCTCTCTTGTTGCAAAAAGAATTCGGACTAAATCCTAAATGTATCCCCATAGGCATGTCCTGTGGTGGACTTCAGGCAATCTACTATGCGTCTTCACATCCCGACGACGTTGCAGGAATGTATCTTGATGCTCCCGTGGTCAACCTCTTAAGTTGTCCCGGAGGTCTTGGAAAAGGTCGTTCTTTTATGGATGAATTTACCGCTCATACAGGAATGACTGTTGTAGATTTAATTTCATACAGAAACCATCCTCTTGACAACCTTGAAGTTATTGTAGACAATAACATTCCTGTTTTTCTTGTTGCAGGCGATAGCGATTTAACCGTACCTTATGATGAAAACGGAGCGTTGCTTTATGATTTCATCAAATCAAGAGGCGGCAACATACAAGCAATCATAAAAGAAGGCGGAGATCACCATCCGCACGGTCTTGCTGATCGAACTCCTCTTATTACCTGGGCAGAATCGCTTTATAAGGAGTTATAATATGCTTAAAAGTATTCCTAAAATACTGTCACCTGAGCTTCTAAAGGTTCTTTGCGAAATGGGTCATTCTGACCGAATAGTCATTGCAGACGGTAATTTCCCGGCAGAAAGCGTTGGCAAAAACTGCAAGATAATCCATGCAGATGGACATGGCGCAACAGAAATGCTTGATGCAATTCTTACCCTTTTCCCTCTCGATACTTACGTTGATCACCCTGTTTCGCTTATGCAGGTTATGCCCGGTGATACAGTGGAAACCCCGATATGGGATGAATATAAATCAATAGTAACACATCACGATGACAGAGGTGAAGCTTGCTTCGGAGAAATCGAAAGATTTAAATTCTATGAAGAAGCTAAAAACGCTTACGCCATTATCGCTACAAGCGAATCCGCACTTTATGCAAATATAATGTTGCAAAAGGGCGTTATTTAAATGAAAAAGACGGCATTAGCCGTCTTTTTTGCATTGTGTTCCGTCGTGTATAATTTCGTAGTTATCTTTATAAATCAGGTCATCAATAAATACAAACTCGTAGCCTTCATCTTTTAAGCATTTGAGGATGTTGGGTAACGCTTCCGGGGTGTGGTCGGCGTCGTTATGGAAAAGCACAATGCTGCCGTTTTTAACCTTGCTCGTCACACGCTGGCAAATGCTCTCGGGTGTTGCGTTATCTTTCCAATCTAGGCTGTCAACATCCCACTGCACTGTGTACATACCAAGATTTTCTACTGCCTCAATGGTTGCGTTATCGTAGTCACCATAGGGAGGTCTGAAAAGGGTTGGTGTCTTTCCAGTAATGGTAGAGATTTTGTTGTTACAGGACGTAAGCTCATCGGTTTTTTGAACCGAATCGATTTTGGTCATATACGGATGTGTGTTAGAGTGATTCATAATATGATGTCCCGCATCAGAAAGTTGCTTTACTGATTCAGGATATTTATCAACCCAAGCTCCGACCACGAAAAAGGTAGCCTTTGCATCATACTCTTTAAGAATATTTATTAGTGTTTCGGTGTCATCGTTTCCCCATGCAGCATCAAAGGAGAGCGCAACCTTCTTTTCATTTGTCTCAACACAGTAGATAGGTAGTTTTCTGTCGGAATTTGCAAGAACACCAATCGAGCAAATCACGGCGATTACTAACGAAACAAAACAACTTGCAATAATCATTAGGTGTTTCTTGGTAATTACAATATATTTCATAGCGCACTCCCCTATTTCTTTACAATAAATTATATAAATACTGAGGGGATATTATGACAGCAAAAAACGGAAGGATTGCTCCTTCCGTTTTTATCATTTTTTAAAGGTTATAAAGCCGTAACTGTCAAGAATCTGTATGAATTTTGCAAGTCTTTCGTAAAGAGGTTCAGCTTTGTCGCCAAAATGCTCTTTCACCGTCAGACCAAGCTCTGTAATAGTCTTTTCGCCGTCGATAAGAGGCCAGACAAAACTTCCGTTTTCGTCAAGGTGAATATAAGTGATTTTTGGCTTTTTAAGAATTTTTTGAAAAATTCTGTTTACAAGGCCTTTGTTTTCGATTTCGAGGGTTACAATTCCCTCTTCATCGGCCGTCCAACCAATAGTAGGATTCTTTACAGGAATCTTGTCAAGATAATTTGCGGCTATGGTATTCTTTTTCCTCATGACTCTTTATCGCGCTTCTTCCATACAGAAAACTTGAGTACGGTAAGAATGATAACAGCAAAGAGAGCAATACCGCCGAGATCCATAACAATCTGAGGAATTCCGAGCATTGCCGAAAGGTTGAGAACCTTATCAAGGCCGAATACGGCGAGAAGTGCGAGAAGTATACCGACAAGTCCTTCGCCTGCAATCATACCCGAGCAGAAGAGGATGCCGTCGTTGATGATGGACTTCTTCTCTTCGTCATTCTTCTTAAGCTTGTCGAGAGCAAGACGGACAAGACCGCCCACCATGATGCAAGCATTAAGCTGAACAGGCAGGTAGATACCGATTGCAAAGGGAAGCACGGGGATACCGATAATCTCGATAACAACCGCAATACATACACCAATAAGAACAAGACCCCAGGGAAGGTTTCCGTCCATAACGCCTTCGGTAATAATCTTCATAAGGGTTGCCTGAGGAGCAGCAAGTTCTTTAGAACCAAAGCCCCAAGCACTGTCGAGCAGGTAGAGTGTTCCACCAATAGCAAGAGCAGCGGCAACTACGCCAACAACCTCGCCAAGCTGCTGTTTTCTGGGAGTAGCTCCAAGGAGGAAGCCTGTTTTAAGGTCCTGAGAGGTATCACCTGCGATGGCTGCAACTATACAAATTACAGAACCAATTGCAATAGCGCTTGCCATACCTGAAACACCGGTTGCGCCCGTTACCTTAAGAATAAGGGTTGCAATAAGAAGTGTTGCAATAGCCATACCTGAAACAGGGTTATTACTGCTTCCTACAAGGCCTACCATTCTGGAAGAAACGGTTGCAAAGAAGAAACCGAACACAACAACGATTACTGCGCCGAGAAGGCTTACAGGAATTGCGGGGATGAGCCATACAAGAAGAGTGAGAACAACAATAGCACCAAGAACGACACCCATATTAATGTCTTTTTCGGTACGAGCACCGGTAGATGTATTTTTACCAGTAATGCTCTTCATTGCGCCTGCAAAGGTTTTAACAATAAGGGGAAGAGATTTTACAAGGCTGATAATACCGCCTGCTGCAAGAGCTCCTGCACCGATATAACGGATGTAATTACTCCAAATAGCACTAGCGCCACCCTCAGCGAAAACCTCGCCGATAGTCTGGTCAACTGCGGGGTATATTGTAGCATCTCCACCAAAAAGAACGATAATCGGAATGAGAACCATCCAGCTAAGTATGCCGCCTGCAAACATAAAGGAAGCAATCCTTGCGCCGCAAATGTATCCAACACTCATTACAGCGGGATAAATCTGAGTACCGATTGCACCTGCAAAGCCCTTAAATGCAAGGGTCACTTCGCCCGAAACTAATTTAAGTCCGTCGATAATGAACTTAAAGAGAGCAGCGAATCCCATACCTGCAAATACGGTAGAAGCCTTAGCTCCACCCTGCTCGCCTGCGAGAAGTACCTCTGCACAAGCAGTTCCCTCGGGATAAGGAAGAACACCGTGCTCTTTTACAATCAGAGCATTACGAAGAGGAACCATAAAGAATACACCCAAAAGACCGCCTATAAGAGCGATAAGGGTTATCTCAAGGATTCCGGGCTTATCCATTTTACCTTCTGCAGCCCAAAGGAAAAGAGCAGGAAGAGTAAAAATAGAGCCTGCTGCCAGAGATTCACCGGCCGAGCCGATGGTCTGAACGACGTTGCTTTCAAGAATAGAGTTTTTGCGCATTATAATGCGAATAACACCCATCGCAATAACTGCGGCGGGAATTGATGCCGATACGGTCATACCAACACGGAGACCAAGATAGGCATTGGCTGCGCCGAATACTACAGCGAGAATTATACCCATAACGATGGAGGTCACAGTAATTTCGGGAGTGACCTTCTCAGCCGGAATATAAGGCTTGAATTCGGTTTTATTATCCATATTTTCTCCAATCCGTCACATTTGTGACATTTAGTCGGTTAATTATATCATAAAATGCGAGCTAAAGCAAGCAAAATAAACAGCCCGTGCTATTTGGAAGCACAGGCTGTTTAATGGATTATAGATTTTCCAGAGTTTTCACAAGAACGTTATAAATTCGCTCGGCTGAAGAAATCACAAGACTCTCCCCCGTTGTGTGAACGTCATACATCTGAGGGCCAATGGCAATACAGTCAATTCCCTCGATTTTTGAAGCAAAAACGCCGCACTCAAGACCTGCGTGGATTGCTTCGATATTCGGAGCTTTGCCAAACACATCGGTATAAACACGTATATAGGTGTCGCGAAGTGAGGAAACGGGTTTATACTCCCAAGACGGATAATGTCCCGAGGTTTCAATACTTCCGCAAACTTTGCTGAAGAAAAGTGTTAGCTTATCCTCAAGGTGAGCGAGAGCAGACATCTTGTTACTTCTTAAAGCAAAATGAATGTATATATGGTCACTATTAGTTTTAAGAATGCCAAGGTTTAGGGAGGTTTCAACAAGTCCTTTAATCTCGGCGCTCATTTCCATAACTCCATTAGGTGCTGTTCCGAGAATGTAAATTACGTCCAGTAAGGTTTCGGTGTCAAATACACCAACTTCGGCAGGAAGCCTATCAGATGAAACCGAAATGTAAAAATCGGGTTCGCGAGCACTTATTTCGTTTTTAATTACCGACGTAATATCGGTAATAGAGTTGTTAAACTCTTCAAAATCGTAAACAAGCAATTCAGCAGTTGAATGATTCGTGATTGCGTTTGCCTTGTCACCGCCGTTTACAGAAATAATATCGAAATCGGTTTTAACGGTTAACGCATCAAGTACTCTTCCCAGAAGTATATTTGCATTTACTCTACCTTTATGAATTTCAACACCCGAATGACCGCCGCGCAGACCTTTAAGCTCTACCTTCACCGCAATACCTTGCTTAGGTTCGCGAACAAAGGGCAATCTTATAGCAAAATCACTACCGCCGGCGCAGGAAACCGTTACAGTATTTTCTTCTTCGGAATCGAGATTTATCATTCTTTTGGAGGTAAGAAGGCTTGCATCCAGCTTGCCGGCTCCAATCATTCCAACCTCCTCGTCAGAAGTGAAAACAGCTTCTATGGGAGGATGCTTTAACGAATTGGAAGCAAGTATAGACAAAATCATAGCAAGCGCAATTCCGTTATCCGCACCCAGGGTTGTTCCCTGTGCGGTAATTAGGTCACCGTCAACATAAATATCGAGGCCGTCCGTTTCGAAATTGATTTTTGAATCATCGGTCTTTTGGCAAACCATATCAAGATGACCTTGCAATATTATAGGTGCAGTGCTGCCGTTATTGCCGTCTTTATATATAATAATGTTATCCGCATTGTCGCGAACGTATCTAAGATTATGCTCTTGTGCAAATTTTACGCAGTAATCAGCAATCTTTCCTACGTTGCCTGAACCGTGAGGGATAGAGCATATCTCTTCAAAATAACTAAAAACCGTGGAAGGTTTTAAACCGTAAAGTACAGACATTCATATCTCCTTAATCTTCAAATTTATATATAGTGCCCGTTTTGGCAGATTCATAAATACCTTCAAGTATACGTGTTACAACGTAAGCTTGGTCCGGGGTTGTAACAGGCTCGGTATTGTTTCTTACAGCCTCTATCCAAAGACGCTCTTCCATATCCGCAGCAGATTCGGCTTCATCTCCGTTATTAAAGGCTACGCCACCGCTTTTAAAATCGGGTTTTAATACGTACTGTGTGTTATTGCGTACACCGTTTATACGTAAACCGTCATTCATATCTGCACCGGCTTTAGTTCCGCAGAAAGATGTTACAGCTTCTCTTACATCCAAAGTGTTCAGCGCCCAGGCAGATTCTAATACTATTGTTGCACCGTTTTCCATAACTATGAATCCAAAGGCAGAGTCCTCAACGGTGAATTTATCTATATCCCAATTACCCCACATATTGCCCTGTTCGGTAGCAGTATTAAGTTTATGATAAGTCGTACCAAGGCAATACTTGGGTTTGTAGTTGTTAATTGTCCATAGTGTAAGGTCAAGAGCATGGGTGCCGATGTCGATAAGAGGACCGCCGCCCTGTTCGTATTCATTCAAGAATACGCCCCAGGTGGGAACAGCTCTGCGCCGTAAAGCTGTAGCCTTTGCATAATAGATGTCGCCAAAAATACCACTATCAGCCTCTTTTTTAAGATACTGTGCGTCAGGTCTGAATCTGGATTGATAACCAATCGAAAGCTTTTTGCCTGTTCTTTTAGCGGCATCAAGCATTTTTTTAGCTTCTTTAGAGTTGATTGCCATTGGCTTTTCACACATAACGTGTTTTCCTGCCTCAAGTGCGTCTACCGTAATAAAACTATGTGATCTGTTTGGTGTGCAAACATGTACCACGTCTATAGTTTTATCTTTTAAAAGTTCCCTATAATCAGTATATACCGCAGCATTTTCGGTTCCGAATTCTTTAGCGGCTAAGACAGCTCTTTCTTCAACAATGTCGCAAAAGGCTACCATTTCACAGTCAGCAACTTTTTGAAGCGCGGGCATATGCTTACCATTAGCGATGCCACCACAACCGATAATACCAACTTTAATTATTTCAGGCATAATTAAAACTCCTTGTTGAATTTATATATTAGTCTACAACAATTTGATAATTTGTCAATCTTTTTCGAATAAAAACCATTAGGGTGGCCAAAATTGTATAAATAAACGAAATTTAAAATAAGTAAAAATAACATTGTTAATTTGTTGACAAATCTAATAACGCGATATATAATTTATTTTGTATAAATATGCGACATATTTATAAATTCTAATGTTACGAGGATGATAGTATGTTACCAAAACTCAATGGCGTATCTGTACCGCATCGTAAAAACACTGCGGCAATGCCTGCGGTAAAGATGCCCACGCCGAAATCGGTTACCATTCCTATGAACATGCATATCGGTGCCCCCTCGAAGCCCTGCGTAAACGTAGGCGACGAGGTTAAGGTCGGCCAGCTTATTGCTGAAGCCGGCGGATTTGTCGGTGCACCCGTACATGCATCTGTTTCAGGTAAGGTTACCGCTGTAGGACCCATGCTTGCGAGCAATGGAAGTCAGACCACCGCAATTACCATTGAATCCGACGGACTCATGACCGTCAGTGAGACCTGCGTCCCCCCCACGGTTACCGACTACGACAGCTTTATTGCTGCAGTTCGTGCCAGTGGTGCTGTAGGACTTGGTGGTGCCGGATTCCCCACCTCGGTAAAGCTTGACGTTAAAGACACAAGCAGAATTAAAGAGGTTGTTCTCAATGGTGCTGAATGTGAACCCTATATTACCTCCGATACCAGAACAATGATTGATGACGCAGACCTCATTGCAGAAGGTGTTGATATTCTTAAAAAGTATCTTGGCGTTACTAAGGTTATTGTCGGAATCGAGAAAAACAAGCCTGAAGCTATCGCTAAAATGAGAGAGCTTGAAGCTACCGAGGAAGTTTTCTCGGTTAAGGCACTCCCCTCTGTTTACCCTCAGGGTGGTGAAAAGGTACTCATATATAATTGCGTAAATAAAATTGTTCCCGAAGGAAAGCTTCCTATCGACGTAGGCGTAGTTGTTATGAACGTAACAACCCTTACCTTCCTTGCTAAGTATATGAAGACAGGTATGCCCCTTGTGGAAAAGGTAGTAACAGTTGACGGAAGTGCTGTTGCTAACCCTCAAAACGTTTTAGTACCTATCGGAACAAAGATGCAAGACGTATTCGACTTCTGCGGCGGCTTTAAGGCCGAGCCCAGAAAGGCTCTTTACGGTGGACCTATGATGGGTATTGCAGTACCCGATACAAATGCACCTGTTCTTAAAAACACCAATGCAATTATCGCACTTGCCGAAAAGGATGCAGTTCTTCCCGAACCCACTCCTTGTATTCGTTGCGGTAAATGTGTATCTGCTTGTCCTCTTAACCTTATGCCTCTTGATTTTGCAAGAGCACTTGCTACCGGAGATATGGAGCTGCTCGAAAAACGCAAGGTAAACCTTTGTATGGAATGCGGTTGCTGCTCTTTCGTATGCCCCGCACGCAGACCTCTGGTAGAAAACAATAAGCTCGGTAAAGCAGAACTCAGAAAATATCAGATGGAAAAGAACGGAGGTAACAAATAATGGACAAGCTTATATTATCTGTTTCACCTCATCTTCGTGGCAGAACCACCACAACAGGCATTATGCTCGATGTGGTTATCGCGCTTATTCCCGCACTTATTGCATCAGTTCTGATATTCGGAATCCGCGCACTTGTACTAACTGCAGTTTGCGTTGCAACCTGTGTGCTTGCTGAATATCTTTTCGGTCTTATTTGCAAAAAACCTGCAACCATCGGCGATCTTTCAGCCGTGGTAACGGGTATGCTGCTTGCCTTCAACCTTCCTCTCACTCTTCCCATTTGGCAAGCCGTTATAGGAAGCATTGTAGCAATCGTAGTTGTTAAGCAGCTTTTTGGCGGAATCGGAATGAACTTTGCCAATCCTGCAATCGTAGGAAGAATCTTTATGTTTATCGCATTCTCCGGTACAATGTCTAACTACGTAATGCCTGCTGACGGCGCTCTCTTCAAGTTTAATCTTGCTGAAACTGACCTTATCAGCGGAGCCACTCCCCTTGTAGTTGAAGGAACTGATGCTCCCGGTCTCTTAACCCTTCTTCTCGGACAGAATAACGGTGTTATCGGGGAGACCTGTGCCTTAGCTCTTATCATCGGCGGTATTTACCTTGTTGTTCGCAAAGTAATTACTATTCACATTCCCGTGGTATTCATCGCAACCGTATTTGTTCTTTCCTTTATTACTGCATTTGCCGGCGGAAATGGATTTATGGTTGCCGTTAACGAAGCTACCTACCAGATTCTTGCAGGCGGTCTTATGCTTGGTGCTATCTTTATGGCTACCGACTACGTTACCAGCCCCTGCACAAAGTGGGGCAAGGTTATTTTCGCACTTGGTTGCGGAATTATTACCTTTGCAATACGTCAGTGGGGTTCCTATCCCGAAGGTGTATCCTTCTCCATTCTGTTTATGAACATCCTCACTCCCTATATCAATAACTGGACCGCAACAAAACCCTTAGGAGGTGCAAAAGCATAATGAAAAATCAAACACTTAAAAGCATTATTGTTTTATCTTGCATCTGCCTTATTGTTGCCCTCATTCTTTCCGGCATCAATTCAATTACCGCTCCTTTAATTGAAGAGCAGATGAATGCAGCTGCTAACGGAGCATATCTCGAAGTATTACCTAACGCCACTACCTTCTCTGACGTTACCGGAGAATTCCCCGAGAGCGTTCTCGAAATGAAGAAGGACGAAGGCGGTTCAGGCTTTGCATTTAAACTTCAAGCCTCTTCCAGCTATAGTAAATCTCCTATGCAGATGATACTTGGTATAGACAATGCCGGAATGATTACCAAGCTTGTTATTACTAACTATGCCGAAACAAAGGGCGCTGCTCCCGATTTCGAAGCATTTTTCGAAGGTAAGGACGCTACCGTTACCGACGTAGTTGCAGGTGTTACTTACACAACTAACGCAATTAAAGACGCAGTTAAGGCTGCATACGACGTTTTCTATGAATATGCTGACATCGAAAAATCCGATGAGCAGAAGCTTATGGAACTTTATGGCAAGCTTCTTCCCTACGGTACAGATAAAACCGGTGGATACGCAATGACGGCTATTACCCTTCCCGAAGGTGTTCCTGCATCTGTAACATCTATCTATGCTGCAAATACCGGCGTAGGATATATTGTTACTGCCACAGCTGGAGACAAGACCATCGCTATGGGTGTTAACGCATACGGTAAAGTTTCTACCATCTATGATCTTGAGGGCAACGATCTGTCGGCAGATGCCTCTTATGATTCACTCAAGGCAGAGATTGAGTCCGGAGTTCCCTCTGTTTATGTAACCAACAATGATTCAATTATTGAGAAGATGATTGATAAGGAAGTAATTGCATCTGCTGGTGATGCTAAAGTTGTTGACTTCTCTGCGGTTTCTAATCGTGTTGTTGCTGTTTATAAAGTTAAGGGTGGTACCGCTTATATTGCACGTTCTGAAGGCTTTGGTGGAGTTATCACTGTTTGCTACGTTATTAACGATAAAGGTGAAATCGTTAATTATGCAACACTTGAACAGACCGAAACCGCAAACGACCACGACGGTAACGACTATGGTACCGCAATCAAGTATGGCAGCTATGCAGACAGATTCGACGGTAAGGATATAACAACCGTTACTGATGAAGTCGTTTCTGTTGCAGGCTCTACCTTCACCAGTACCGCAACCAAGGCTTGCTGGAATGACGTTAAGGCAGCATACGAAATTATGAACAAGGAGGGTGCTGAATAATGAATAAAATGGATAATATGCTTAAAGGCATAATTAAAGAAAACCCTGTTCTTGTTTTACTGCTCGGTACCTGTCCTACCCTTGCCGTTACAGCAGACGTTAAAAGCGCGCTTGGTATGGCCGCTGCTGCAGCTATAGTTCTTATTTGTTCTAACCTTGTAATCTCGTTACTTCGTAACATTATACCCGATCAGGTAAGAATCCCCTGCTACATTGTTGTTATTGCAGGATTTGTTACCGTAGTAGAAATGCTTATGCATGCTTTCTTCCCCGATATATATTCGGCACTGGGTATTTTCCTATCACTTATAGTGGTTAACTGTATTATCCTTGGAAGAGCCGAAATGTTCGCAAGCAAGAACGGTGTTTTAGATTCCGTTCTTGATGCTGTGGGAATGGCAATCGGTTTTGCAATAGCTCTTCTTGCAATGTCGGTAATTCGTGAAGTGTTTGGCGCAGGAAGCTTCTTTGGAATTGAAATTCCCTTCCTCAAAAACTATACGATTCCTCTTCTTACCTCTGCACCCGGCGGATTCTTTGTTTTCGGTCTGCTGATTGCAGTAGTAAACAAATTTCTCTCTAAAAAGAGAAAACCCAAGGCAGAATTTGGCTGTGAAGGTTGTCCTTCCGCTGCTGCTTGTAACAAAGAAAACTGTGAAAAGGAGGCTGAATAATTATGGATATGTTTAAAGATTTTGTAATTATTATAATGACCTCTGTTCTGGTTAATAACTACGTGCTTTCTCGTTTCCTTGGTATTTGCCCCTTCCTTGGCGTATCCAAGAAAACAAATCAGGCCTTCGGTATGGGTGTTGCCGTTATCTTCGTTATGATGATGGCAACAATAGTAACCTGGCCCATTCAAAAATTTGTTCTTGAAACCCTTAAGCTTGAGTACCTTCAGACAATTGTATTCATCCTCGTAATTGCAGCACTTGTACAGCTTGTAGAGATGATTCTTAAGAAGGTGCTTCCCTCTCTTCACGCATCACTCGGCATTTACCTTCCTTTGATAACTACAAACTGTGCAGTACTTGCAGTTTGTAAGAATTCTCTCACCGAGGATATTCTTATCAAAGCCGACACCCCTCAATTCCTTTATGCAATCGTTTATGCATTTGCGTCAGGTCTTGGTTTCCTTCTTGCTATGGTTCTCTTTGCAGGCGTACGCAACAGAATTGCTGCAAGCAAACCTCCCAAGTCTTTTGAAGGAACTCCCATCACACTCATTTCTGCTTCAATCGTTTCGCTTGCATTCTTCGGATTTGGCGGAATTGCAGAAAATCTCTTTAAATAATAAGGAGGAAAAACTGTATGAATCCTATCTTAATCGCTACTCTGATTGTTACAGGACTCGGCTTGCTTTGCGCTATTATGCTTGCAGTTGCCTCCAAGGTTTTCGAGGTTAAAGGAAACCCCAAAACAGAACAGATTCGCTCTTGCCTTCCCGGTGCTAATTGTGGCGCTTGCGGATACGCCGGTTGTGACGGTTACGCTCAAGCCCTTGCCGAAGGAACAGAGGAACTGACCAATCTTTGTACCCCCGGTGCCGCAAAGGTAGCTTCTGAAGTTGCCGAAATTCTTGGAGTTGCTCCTGCTGAGGTGACCAGAAAAGTAGCTCTTGTACACTGTAACGGAACCTGCGACAATGCAGAAAAAAAGGCTGTATACCAGGGTCCTAAAAGCTGTAGTGCTGCAAAACTTGTTTACGGCGGCGAAGGAAAATGCGTTTACGGATGCTTAGGTCTTGGTGATTGTGTATCTGTATGCGAATATGATGCGATTCACATTGTAGATGGTGTCGCAAGAGTTGTTATTGATTCATGCACAGCTTGCTCGAAGTGTGTTAAAAAATGCCCTAACAGTCTTATCGAGATTGTTCCTGTTACCAAACCTGTTGCAGTTAAATGCAGCAATAACGAAAAGGGCGCTGTCGCAAGAAAGAATTGCAAAGTTGCATGTATCGCCTGTATGAAATGCGAAAAGGTTTGTCCCACCGATGCAATTAAGATAGAAAACAATCTCTCTCGCATTGACTATGATAAATGCATCGCCTGTGGTGCTTGTGCCGAAGCTTGTCCTACTGGTACAATCAAATTTAAAAAATAATTTAAAACAAATCCTGCGGATTTCCGCAGGATTTGTTATACGAACAATATGAAAGATTTTTTTAAAAAACACAAAGCCGATTTAATACTTGTAGCCGTTGCTCTTATCATATCAATAGGCGCAATGATAATAATGTCAGCCACAAAAACCCAAGGTGGTTATGCAGTGGT
>JAXJWR010000137.1:0-6048 GCA_036307905.1 Acutalibacteraceae bacterium | reverse complement strand
TGTCCTTATAATCGTTTTCAACTACCGGATCAATCTTGTTCTTTTTGTTGTCCTTATCCATTTTTATTCCCCTTTTTATTTTCTGCAATGATTCGCATTTGAGCTGCCCAGTCATCCTCGTCAAGAGGCTTTGTAGAAGTCGCCTTTTCACGTTTAAGAACACTGATGCAGTCTAACAGCACAGCTTTAGGATTATTACCGCTAAAGCCGTTATTCATAAGATTCGAGATGTATCCGCTCTCACCGGGAGAAAGACTTTCGCCTAGTTCCGTTAGTGAAAACATCTGTCCATTTTCAAGCTGACGGCAAACATAGGAATATATCCTTGCATTTAGTTCCGATACGAAATCGTCGACCGAAAGATTTTCAGTTGATACCTTATACATATCCGGATGTATCATAAGAATCGACAAAATCAGTTCTTCAGCAGCTACCGCTCTTTCATTTCCTATGCGCTGTGGGTTAATGTCGTTTCGGTCTACTCGCCTTTCAACGATTTTTTTAACCTCACGCTTTTGCTCGGCACGAGCCTTTCCTTTTTTAATTTGTGCTATCTTTGATTTAAGCGTTTCTTTAGAAATTCCGAAATCTTTAGAAAGCTTTGAAAGATAAAAATCTACCGCAATCGAATCCGGGTTTGTTGCAAGAATTTCGACTGCATTGTTAAGATATTTGATTTTCGCCTCGGCCGATTCGGGATCTAATCCGTTTGCGGCCTTTAAAAGCTTGTATTCGGTTTCAGGTACGGCATTTTGAACCAATTTTTCAAAATCGGACGGTTTGTGTGATTTTAAAAACTCGTCGGGATCTTTACCCGCAGGCAGTTTCAGAACTTTAACCGAAAGTCCCGTATCAGCAAGAGTTTTAAATGCTTTATCTACTGCGGCTTCACCGGCAAGGTCGGAATCGAAACAGATAACAACCTCTTTGGTGTAGCGGCTAATTATTCGCGCTTGGTCGGAGGTAAATGCTGTGCCCAGCGGTGCAACTACGTTTTTAAAGCCTGCCTGATGTAATGATACAGCATCAAAGTTTCCTTCTACAAGGATAATTTGTTCGGCACAATGGGCCTTTGCAAAGTTAAGAGCAAAGAGATTTTGACTCTTATTGTAAACCAGCGTATCGGTTGTGTTTACATATTTAGCAACGGTTTTATCCTCTGTTCTTCGTCTGCCGCTGAAGGCAATAACGTTTCCGCGTACGTTGATAACCGGAAACATAGAGCGGTCGCGGAATCGATCGAAATAGGTGCCCTTGCTACTTTTAGAAATAAGATTGGCTTGGTATATATCTTCAGGCTTATATCCCTTTGCTCTCAGATGCTTAAGAAGCGAATCCCAACCAGGTAAAGCCACTCCAAGTCCAAAGGATTTTATGGTAGCAGGGGTAAGACCACGGGATAAATAATAATCCATTGCCCATTTACCCTCAGGCTTAGAGAGGTTAGAATAAAAGAATCTGGCAGCCTCACGGTTTATTTCATATATGGTGTTTTTAAGATTATGAACCGTATCGTCTTGTTTTGTTTCGGTAACGGCAACTCCGCACCGTTCACCCAAAAGCTTAACAGCATCAATATAATCGAGATTTTCGATAAGCTTAATAAAGGTAAACACGTCGCCTCCTGCCTTGCACCCAAAGCAATAAAACGAGCCGTTCTCGGGATATACGGTGAATGACGGAGTTTTTTCACCGTGGAAGGGACAAAGACCTATAAGGTTTTTTCCACGTCTTTTAAGGGTGATATACGACGAGATCACACTCTCAAGATCGCTTCTGTATTTAATTTCCTCGATTATTGAGTGTGGAATCGCCAATTATCTCACCTTCCTTGCATTCCCCAGAATTTTGGCAAATATATGTTTGAATAGGTATGAACAGCAAAGTCATCGGTCATACCTGCAATATAGTCGGTTACTGCCCTTTCGGTTCCCTCTTCGTTGGAAATCACATAGAACTCAGGTGGCATTTTATTCGGATTTTCTGAGAAGTATTTGAACAATCCTTCTATAATACCGTCAACCTTTGTTTCTTCGGATTTAGCCTTGGGATTGCGATATACGTTATCAAACAAAAAGGTATGCAGCATATCAAAAGCTTCTTCTGTTACACTATCCATCATTACGTGGTCGGTAGTATTTTCTACAACAGATTTTACAAGAGTGGCTATCCTGCTGCTTTTCGTTGTTCCGAGAACAAGCTTAATATCAAAAGGAATATCATCGGCATAAATAATATCTCCCCTGACAGCATCGTCAATATCGTGATTGATATAAGCGATTCGGTCGGAAATACGCACAACCTGTCCTTCCAGAGTAAAGGGTTGCTCACCTTTAGTATGCTTAAGAATTCCGTCTAATACCTCATAGGTCAGGTTAAGGCCTTTAAGGTCTTTTTCAAGTCTTTCGCAAACGCGGACGCTTTGCTCATAATGAGTAAAACCGAAAGTAGTAAGTTTGTCTAAGGCACGTTCGCCGGCATGCCCGAATGGAGTATGCCCCAGGTCGTGGCCCATAGCAATAGCCTCGGTCAAATCTTCGTTAAGACGAAGCGCACGGGCGATTGTTCGTGCAATTTGCGATACCTCCAGAGTGTGTGTCATTCTGGTGCGATAATGTGCAGATTCAGGCGAAAGAAAAACCTGTGTTTTGTGTTTAAGTCGCCTGAAGGACTTGCTATGGATAATTCTGTCACGATCACGCTGAAAGGCGGTGCGAAGCTCGTCCTCGGCTTCCGGTTTCTTTCTTCCTTTTGTCATTGAGGACAGAACGGCATATTTAGATAAGGTTTCTCGCTCGATTTGTTCTGTAACTTCACGCACGTTCACAAAAATCACCCCTTCTGGTTATTATATAGACAAAATGCTTTAAAAAACCTTCTTTTTCTGTTAAATTTTTTGCTTTGTGTATTTTTCGGCAATTTTTACCGCATAAAGTGAAGAGGCAAAGCTGTCAGTAAGGGCATCAATAAATTTGTCTGAGCATTGTGCTGACAAGGAAAATATCAAAGAAACGTTCTGCTCGAACAAGGTGTTTTCAACGTTACCGTTAAAATCACCGATTAAGGCTTCAAGACGGGCATACTGACTATAATCGCAGGTGATTTCATATGTAATTCCCGGAACCATCATATACTTATCAGCGGTATCGAGGGTATCTTTGGCAGCCTTTGAATATGCTCTGACAAGGCCACCTGTACCCAGCAGAATTCCACCGAAATATCTGGTGACAACAACCGTAATATCCTTAAGTTCCAAGCCGTTAATTATGTCGAGTATAGGCTTTCCTGCCGTGCCGTGCGGTTCTCCATCATCAGAATAACGCATTCTGTTATCTTGGTTTAATACGTAGGCATAAACGTTATGGCGTGCATCACTGTGTATTGAACGGATTTTATCAATAAACGCAACAGCCTCTTCGTCGGTTTCGGTATGCGCAACATAACCGATAAAACGGGAGTGTTTTTCGGTGAACTGTGTTGTTGTATCGTCAATTATAGTTTTATAGGTGTCCAATAATCATCCCACCAATTCGTATTATAAAGAAAAAACCGCAACCACATTTGTGGTTGCGGCAGAAAAGTTTATTTGCCGATTAAAGGCCGAAACGCTTATTGAATCTGTCTACGCGTCCGCCGGTGTCAACGAGCTTCTGTTTTCCGGTGAAGAACGGATGACACTTTGAGCAAATATCCAAACGGATGTCCTTCTTTGTGGAGCAGGTCTCAAACTCTGCGCCGCAAGCACATCTAATAACAGTCTTTTCGTAATTCGGGTGAATGCCCTGTTTCATGCATTGTCACTCCTTTCTAAACTTCTAAACTCGATAACGTTGATATATTACCACAACAGATTCAAAAAATCAAGCATTATTTTTAAAAATCGAAATATTTTTTAATTTTCTCAAATACTTCCACTGTTTTAAATTTAATTACATACTTTTCGGGGTTATATGCAATATCCGAAGATTCCTTTGAAAGAGTCTTGTCCAGGCTTTCAGAGCAGGCACCGACACAAACCGTAGGATAAATAACGCACCACCAATTTTCACCTTTACCTTCACCCAGCGTAAACACAGCTGTTTTATAATTGCCTGCAGGAAGCGTAAAATCGTCATATACCCTTGTGCTGAAGAATTCCTCTCTTATATCAACAGTAACGTTATACCCCGCACCGCGTTGCAAAAGGACGTTTTCAGCAGCATTCAGCAGATGGTCGGTATTATCACTTGTAAGTTTTACTGCATCATCATATGAAGAAACGTCTGTATATACGGTTTTTGAGGCATCTAAAACAGCGTCACGAACCGAAAGCTTTAAATTTTGGTCAAAATCGGAATCGGAATTAGCGATAATACGGATTCTGATTATACTGTCATACATTTCCTGACAGGCTTCTGTAAAGCTGAGCATTGAAATAAATATGGCAGAAATCAGACCACATACCAGTGCAATATTGAATATTTTAAGCTTTTTCATAAAATCAGTCCTTTTTTATATTTCAAACTGATTATGAACCAAACCCACAAAAACTATTCAATTTCAACACCTTTAAAGCGGGATTCAGCAAAATATGCGTTATACCCTTTACTTATGAGAGCGTCCGCACACTGTTTTGCCGCAGATTCGTTTGAAAACAGGGCACAAACAGTGGGACCGGAGCCGCTTAAAAACATACCACAGGGCGAAAAAGGACGAAAAGGTGCAAACATGTCGTTGGTTTCCCAGCAGTACTCAAAGGAATTAAATAAACCCGATGAAATATTTTGGATATTACCTGAATTTAGTGAGCCTATAAACTCTTCTATATCGCACTTAGCGGTATATTCAGCCGCATCCAGAACTGAGAACATCTGTCCGGTAGATTTTTTGGTGAGCTCCTTTAATAACACATAATACATTTTCGGAGCTGAAACCTCTGAAAGTATTTCTCCAATTCCCCTACACCGCTGTGTTCCGCCTACAAGACAGAACGGCACGTCTGCGCCGAGCTTGGCGGCAATCGGCAAAAGCTGCTCGATGGTGAATTTATTATCCACAGCCTTGTTAAGCATCAACAAGGTTGCGGATGCATCTGCGCTGCCACCACCAAGTCCCGCTGCGACGGGTATTTTTTTGTTTAGAGAAATTCTAACACCAAAGCGTCTACCTAAAAGGCTAAAAAACATTTCTACAGCTCGGTAAACAATATTATCTACTCCACACAGTTCGGCATTATCACAAAAGACATCAATGCTGTCGTCGTTTGTTAAGCTAAGTTCCAAACTGTCGTAAATGCCCACCGACTGCATAATGGTGTCAAGCTCGTGATATCCGTCAGGACGTTTGCCGTTGACCTGCAAAAACAGGTTGATTTTGGCATAAGCTTTAGCCCTGTAAGTCATTTAGCCGATCTCCTCAAGGAATTCTCCAATGCGCTGAATGGCAGTTTTAATATGGTCAACCGAATAACAGTAAGAGGCACGTACAAATCCCTCTCCGCCTCTGCCGAAAGCCGTACCGGGAACGATAGCTACCTTTTTGGAATAGAGAAGCTTTTCGCAGAACTCCTCGCTGGACATTCCCGTAGATTCTATACAAGGAAATGCGTAAAAAGCGCCCAACGGTTCGCGGCAAGTAAGACCGATTTTATTAAATCCGTCAACAATAATTCTTCTGCGCATATCATATTCTTCGACCATTCTTGCAATATCCTCATCACCATTTTTAAGGGCTTCAATAGCTGCAAACTGGGATGTGGTAGGTGCGCACATAATTGCAAACTGGTGAATTTTTGTGATTTGATCAAGAATCTCAGCAGGTCCGCAGGCAAATCCCATTCGCCATCCCGTCATAGAATACGCTTTAGAGAAACCATTGACAACAACGGTTCTTTCGCGCATACCTTCAAGAGAAGCAAAGCAGGTGTGTTTTTCTCCACCGAAGGTAAGCTCGGCATAAATCTCGTCGGAAATAACGATTATATTTGTATTTCGGAGTATTTCTGCAATAGCCTCGAGGTCAGCCTTTCTCATTACGGCACCGGTAGGATTGCAGGGATAAGGCATAATA
>JAXJWR010000136.1:0-6375 GCA_036307905.1 Acutalibacteraceae bacterium | reverse complement strand
GAATTTACTGCAACAACTCTTGTTTCCTATAATGGAAAAATGTGGTTTGTAAAGGGCGGTAAAATGAGCCGTGAAAACACCCTCGTAAACTTCGGCGGTGTATGGTATCACGTAAACGGTGGTAACCCCACAAACGCTACTACCCTTGTTCAGTACAACTCAACCTGGTACTATGTAAAGGGCGGCAAGGTAGACTTTACCGCAACAACTCTTGTTACGTACGGTGGCAAACAGTGGTTTGTAAAGGGCGGTAAAATGAGCCGTGAAAACACCCTTGTAAACTTCGGCGGTGTATGGTATCACGTAAACGGTGGTAACCCCGCAAATTCCGCCACCCTTGTTAAGTATAACGGCACCTGGTACTACGTTGCAGGCGGTAAGGTAAACTTCAATGCCGACACCCTTGTTAAGTATAACGGAACCTGGTATCATGTGAAGGGCGGCAAATGGGTACAGGATACCACACTTGTTCGCTATAACGGCACTTGGTACTATGTATCGGGCGGTAGAGTAAACTTTAACTACACAGGAAACTTTAACTATAACGGAAGAATCTATAAGGTAGTAAAAGGACGCCTGGCATAAATAAACAAAAGACCTTTTGGGCTAAAACCCAAAAGGTCTTTTAATCTTTTCTTCAAAAATCATTCTGTGCAAAGGGTAAAGGTATCGGTTTTGCCGCTTTTTACCTTGTCGATAAAATCCTGTAGGCTGTCGACAGGTTCCGTGCAGCAAACACCTGCCAGCTTTTTCATTTCGCCGCCGCGGTGATTGTCCGACCCTGCAAAGGGAATCAGGCCGTAATGGTTGGCGTAAAGCTCGGCCATACTGTTTTCGCTGTCGGTGCGACTGGCATTTATAATCTCTACCCCGTGAACCTGTCGCGGGAAAAGACGAATATGGTCAATGTACGAGGCCTCTCTGTAGGGGTGAGCCTGAATTATAAGGGCTCCGCTTTCGGCCATAAGGGTGAGCTCGTCCCTTTTTTTCATATCCATAATCTCGGGGTGGGCAAGAAACCACTCTTTATCGAGACCGTAGATTAAAAAATCGGTTCCCTTGTAAGAAAGCTCTATACCGCAAAAGACCTTTATGCCAAGCTCTTTTCCCAGCACGGCACCCTCTTCATAGTCGGAAAAATAGAAGTTAACACCCTCTTCATAGGAATATTCTCCGTCAAGACGAATATTTCCGTCAAGAAAATGGTTGGTGATAAAAACTCCATCGTAATTTAGACTTTTGTAGTATTTAAGGGTATCCTCCACACTTGCGTTTGCGCAACGGCTTACGGGAGCGGTGTGAAGATGGGTTTCGTATTTATACATAGGCTTCGCCTCCAAGGAAATTATATCACCAAAATTTCAAGATTTCAACCGTACTTTGAAGGGTATATTTATAATTTCTTATCGTCGGTTGCAGGGCCGCATATCAGTTTGCCCTCCTCGGTAAAGCGCGAGCCGTGGCAAGGACAGTCCCAGCTATGCTCCTGTTTATTGTATTTCAGCGCGCAGCCCAAATGGGGACAGCGTGGTGTGGTGGGGGTAATAAGGTTTAATATAGCCTCGGCTCCGTTTACCAAAAGCTGAGGATGCAGTATACTGCGCGAAGGAGAAAGCAGAGGCGCTAAAGGATTTTGCTTTTCGGTCACAAGGTCGCGAAGCAGCTTTGCCGCCACCAGCGATGAGGTAAAGCCCCATTTGTTAAATCCCGTTGCCACAAAGAGATTTGAGGTGTTTTTCGAGTAAGCGCCAACATAGGGCAGACCGTCAAGGGTTATACAGTCCTGAGCGGCCCAGCGGTGGGGAATTGCAGCCTTCGGGTAATGCCTTCGGGCGAACTTTTCAAGCTCCGCCCAGCCGCCACCCTTTTTGCCGGTACGGTGCCCGCCCCCTCCAAGCAAAAGGTGTTTACCGTAATTTCTAAAGGAAAGTCCCTTCATATCCTCATCCACAAACATACCCTCAACCTGCGGCGCCCCCTCCAGAGCAATCAGGTAGGAGCGGTGCTGATACATCTTTAAAAAATAGGCTCCGTGTTTATTTATAATGGGGAAATGGGTTGCAATAATAGCCTTTTTAAAGCTTATTTTTCCTCGGTTGGTGGTGGCCTCGTTGGGAGCAAGATTTATAAGCTTTGTATGCTCTTTAATATTCAGCTTTTCTGACAAACGGTATAAAAGCTTCAGCGGGTGAATTTGCCCTTGATTTTGTAGCCGCACCGCCCCCGCTATGGAGAAGGGCAGGGAAATTTCGGTTTCAAGTCGGGCAGGAATCCCGATTTTTCTATATGCTGCAATCTCGTTTAGCAGCTTGGTTTTATGATTTTGTGAAAAAACAAAGGCATCCTGTTTTTCAAAAGGACAGTCGAATTTCCGGCAGAGCTTTTTATAGTCCTCCACCGCTTGGGAGTTGGCCAGATAGTACTGCCGTGCCGCCTCGACACCGTATTTTTCTATAATTTTATCGTAAATCAGGCCGTGCTGCGCCGTGATTTTAGCGGTGGTGTTTTGGGTAATTCCACGGCAGATTTCGTCCGACTCAATAAGGAGATAATCCACACCGGCCTCCTCCAGCATATAGGCGCATAACAGGCCGGTAAGACCGCCGCCAACAATCAGCAGGTCGGTTTCCGTGTTGCCGCTTAAACTGCTCAGTTGCGGTTTTTCAGTGGTTTTCAACCAAATACTATTCATACAATACCATCCTTTGCTGTTTTTAAATAGGAGCAATATATAGATAGTATGTGCAAAAAACTCCACCCTACGAGGGTGCCTCTAGGGTGGAGTAATTGAAAATTGTTTTTCCTATGAAAAGAACTATTCTTCCAAAAATGCGATGGCTTTTAAATATTTTTCACGGCGAGCCAGAGACTTCTCGTCGATAACCTCCAGCCTCGACAGGTCGGAATTGTGCCTTAAATCGGCCAGCTTTACCGCCTTTGCTATGGGATTTTCCTTAATTTTGCCCACGTAATCCATATAATCTACACCCTTTGTGTGGGTCATCAGGGCAACGGCATCGGTAACCGGCTTTGAGAACCCCATTTTGGCAAGGTCCTCAATGGTGCAGTCGGTATCCTCAACAATATCGTGGAGCAGAGCCACAATGATGGTGTCCTCGGTTTCCATCTGTTCGGCTAAATGGAAGGGATGAAAGACGTAGGGCATTCCGCTTTTGTCTACCTGTTCCTTATGGGCCTCGAAGCACAGCTTCAGCGCCTTTTTAGTGTTTTCGGTATATATCATTTCTTATCTCCGAAATTTGTTATTTGTATTTTATATCGGTGCCGATAAACCCGACCGTTTTAAACTCAGCGGGATTTGTACGTATAATATAATCAATATATGAATCAATCAGCTTGGCGGTATAGATATATCCCATCGGGTTCATATGTCCGTACATAAAGTATGTATTTGTAAACTCTTCATCGTATACGGGGGCGTATTTATATAAATCTATAACATAGGAATTATCGAAATGATCGGCAAGGGCATATAATGCATTTACCATAGCCTCGGTTTGAGTTTTGTCGGTTCTTTTGCTTTCGTTGGGGAAGGTGACAAAGAAGAATTTTGCATCGGGACTGATTTCCTTGTACCTCCTTACGATTTCAGCATAATAGCTGATGAAGGGGCGCTCACCCTCGAATTCGGTAGCGGTTATAGAACTTGCATCGCCTATTTTCGCGTTAAAATTATAAATATCGTTAACACCTAAAGCAATAACGTAGGCCTGGCAGGCTTTTTCCTTGTCCCAAAAACCGTTTTCCTGAGCAAAACTGTCAAGATACCATTTGGCAGTCATTCCTCCGCGGGAAAAATTATAGGCCAAAAGTCCGTTGTTTCGCGCAATATACTGACCCCAGGAATATTCATAAAGGTCGTGGTATCCGCGATTTCCTTCGGCATCCACCGTTTCAAACTCTCCCGAGGAAAGACTGTCGCCAATAAAAGCTATTTTTCTGAATATTGCAGTATTGCTGTAACCTGCGACTAAATTTTCTAAAGGTTTTTCGTTTGTCATAACAAATCTCCTAACGTTTAAGTATATTAACTGCATTAGTTATACCATATATACGGTTTAAAAACAAGATAAAAGCCCAAACACACCCGTTTTATGCACAAATTTTATAAATTTGTTGACAAATCTAATAATTTGTGATAACATAGCCCCACAACAGATTTGCTTATTTTGTAAAAGGCTAGAATTTCCATAGGGGAATTCTGCCCATTTGCAGGATAGGCTTTTTTTATTGCCTTCCTGACAATATTTGTTTAGGAGGAAAAAATATGGGTTATTATAGCGACCCCACCGCCGCAAAGGCGCTGGGAAACATAAATCGCGAGTTTTCAAGACTCGAGAAAAAGGCCAAAAGGCTAAAAAAGCTTTATCGGGAAGGTAAAATTTCCGAAAAGACTTTAGAAAAAGCCCACGATGGCTTCAGCGGTCTTTACAGACACGTCCTCAGCAACGTGCTGGAAAAGGAAGACGAGGAAGATGAGGAAAACTAATTCCTCTCTTCGCAACAACACCCCCTCGGTTTTCTCCGAGGGGGTGTTTATCAGCTTAATTTATATCATAGGTATTTTGTTAGTATTTACTTGTCAACGTTTTAGGAGTATAATGAATTAGTAGAATTTTTAAACTCCCCCTGCTTAAGTACGTTTTACGGGACAGCGAAGGTTTTATAATTAAAAGAGCAATAAGAGGAGGGTGTAATATGTTTAACGACGATGATTTTGGCTCTTTTTTCGGAGGCTTTGACGATTTATCGGAATATATGAGCGAAGAAGACGATTATCAAAGGAGCATCAAAAATGGCAAGGGCGGCGATCCTTTAGATTTTGGGGATGTTGACGATGACTGGGAGATTTGTTACCTTGATATTGCAAATAAATATGGTTTAAATCCTTATGATTACGCCGATGCTGAGGAGTTTCTTGAAGCATTAAAGTTGGAAGCAGAAAATAATAATGAAAGTGATACTCCGGGGCTGCATTGCGATCTCGGTGTAACTAACCCGTCTTTAATGTCGGGCGCTGCCGCGGCAGCCGCAAGCGCTTCTGCAAAATCGGAATCAGAACGAAGCGTCGAGGACAGATACTATGATGCCGTAGGAAGAAAATACCGTATCGGCGACGCTATATATGATAACTTTAAAGAGGTTCGCGACAACTACGAAAAGCACGAGTGTGAAGCTTTTTCTACCCTGATTTATAAAATTTACAGAGTTGATAAGGAACTCGGCGTTGCTATTTGGGTGTGGGCTATTCACAATTTCCAGGGCGCACTTGTTAATCGTGGTGTGGATGAATGGAATTCGCAAGCGTGGAGTTTGACCGATTGTATTTTCAGCAATTTTGCTACTGCTGACATTGAAGGTGATAGCGAAGAAGAAAACACATTCATTTTCCGTTATGTGTCAAAAAATCCCGATTTAGAAGAGATAATTTTTAACAAGACTTATGTTGATGAGCACGTGTTTTCATTAACTAAATATGTTCCTTACTGTGTAGAAAATAATTTGCGCGATAATTTTCTTCGTGTTTATAACGGCATTATGACCAACCCGCTAAGAAAAGAAGAAAAAATGAGCAAATATTCTATTATTGAAAATTTGTTGGTCTTTTGCAATGTCGCAGGGGTAACCGAAGCAGACCCTTGGTTTTATGCTTTTTTCGAGAAGGAAATTAAGGCATTAAATAAACCTTTAAAAGAGGCTTATTTAATGACAAAACTAAATGATGAAAGATATGGCAAGAGAATTTTTCTGAAACCGGAAAAAGAAAATTTGGAACTCGATGATGAATATTTCGGCAAGAGCGATACGGCAGGCGAAATATCTGCTGAGGAATATAAAAAACTCAAAAACGAAAACAAAGCGCTCAAAGCCAAGGTGACTCGCCTTGAAAAAAAGATAACCGACCTGAATTACTGTATTGGGCGGCTTGAAAAAGATCTGGCTGCAGCGAGAAAAGTAAAAGAATGGGACGGCAAGTATTATCGCTATTGTAAAGTGACAATGGATGAAAATCCTAACGGTTTATGGTATAGGACCGATGATATAACCCTTAAAAAAGGCGATTATGTTTATGTGCCTTACGGACACAAAAACGAAGAACTAATGGCAAAGATTGTTCAGGTCGAGGATTTCCGTTCCGATGACCTACCTTTTCCACTTGAAAAAACAAAGTTTATATCCGAAAAATGCGATGCATAAATTTAAGGAAGTGTAGATATGTTTATATGTCTGGCTACATTAAAAACAGAAAACGAAGTTATCAGATATAATATTGTAACAGAGCAAAAAGAAGTTGATCACGATAAAGACCCAATAAGAGTTCATTTTTCCACACTTATTGCTGACTATATTATG